>CAYTGY010000148.1:0-8208 GCA_964437265.1 uncultured Spirochaetaceae bacterium
TCGAGGTAGGGAAGGACGCGCGGCTCATCCGCCATGACGGAGAGCAGGTCGGTAGGCACCCGTTCCGGGTGGATGTAGAGCAACCGGATCCAGAAGTGCCGGGAGTCCGCGGTGAGCGCGCGCAACAGCGAGACCAGCTCCTGGCTCCCGCGATCACGGCCCAACGAGCCCAAGTCCTGCGCGACCAGGTTGATCTCCAGGATGCCGCGGTCCAGAAGATCCCGCGCCTCCGTCACGATGCTCGAAATGCTCCGGCTGCGGACCGCGCCGCGAATCAGGGGGATGGCACAGAAGGAGCAGCGATTGTCGCATCCCTCAGCCACCTTGAGGTAGGCGGAGCCGGGAAGCGACAGGAGCTGCGTCCGGCGAATTGCGTTCGGCGGGACCGAGGCGTCGGCAGTCACCACGCGCCGGCCGCCCAAGACCCTCTCCAGCAGGCTCACCACCTGCGAGGGCGCCCGGTTTCCCAGAAACCCGGCGATCTCCGGCATCTCCGCGGCAAGGTCTGTGGCGTAGCGCTGAGAGAGGCACCCGGTCATCACCACCGGCGTGTCCGGATGCGCGCCGGCCAGCGCAAGAGAGACGTCAATCGATTCCTGTTTGGCGGGTTGGATAAACCCGCAGGTGTTCACCAGGATGAGATCCGCCTGGGCCGAATCATCTACCGCGTGGTGACCGGCGGAGATCAGCGCGGCAAGCATCACCTCGCTGTCCACCTGGTTCTTGGCGCAGCCCAGGCTCTCCAGGTACACGCCCCACGGATGATCTGGATTGAGAGTCATGTGTTCTTGCATTCCGGGGAGGATATTACTCCCGACTAGTAGACCGGGACCAGCTCAAGCTGCACGCCGTCGCCATCCGCGGCGGGAGACCACAAGAACATGCCCACGGTGACTTCTCCGGCATCACCAACAGAAAGGTCTTGGCCGGCAACGCGGAAACGGGCAACGCCGGCGTTGGAGACCCAAAAGGTGAACTGGTTGTTCACGCTGACGCGGAAGTTCTGACCGCCCCGGAAGTACTGTTCCTGCCGCGGCTCAGTATCAACCTGGTAGCGGAACATGGTGAACCCGCGGAATTGCACTTCCACAAAGTACGGCTCCTGTTCCGCAAACGTGGCAATGACCTGGGTGGTGCGCTCACGCGAAGCTTCCGTGGTTGATCCAACCGCGTCGGTGGTGGCGACGACTCCCGTATCCAACGTGTGCAACGTGGTTGCGTCTACCCGAACGTCCCGGCTCAACCGAATGACCGCGCTGGACGGGTTGGCATCCGGGGAGACGGAACGTAGCGTAAGCTGAATGTCCGGCTGCCCATCTCCGTCCAGATCGAGTGCGGCGGATTGCCCCGACGCGATCTGCTGCGTACGCCCATCCACCGCCACCGTGAGCGCCTCCCCAACCTCCTGAAGCTGAAGCACGTGGTCCTCGCCGCCGGCACTGACAACAATCGCCTGGCCATGCTGGAAGCTCCGCTCGATAAGCTCCTCTGTGAGAAAGAAGGCATCATCCGGGATCTGGGTCGGCGGTTCCGATGCGGCGTCATCATCCGCAGCCACCTGCTCAGGAACCGCAGGAGCGGCATCGCCGGAGAGAACGCCGCTGGTAAAGAGGAAGTAGCCACCCACGCCAAGACCGGCGATGACGATCACCAGAACCGCAATCCGGATAACCGGGCGGGGGCCGGTACGCACAATCAGCTCATCTATGGGGGCCGGCTGCTCCTGCAACTTGAGGTTCTTGTAGAGATTGACCATCTCCTGGCCGTCAAGTCCCAAGTAAGAGCCATAGGTCCGCAGAAACCCGATGAGATACGGATCACCCGGGAATACGCTGAAGTCTTCTTCCTCCAGCGCCTCAATGAACCGCTTCGCGATATGCGTATCGCGGGCGATTTGTTCCAACGTGTATCCCTTCTCCTCACGGGTCTGGCGAAGCTTCTGACCAATCGATTCCATTTAGCCCTCGGCGTCTCTGAAGAGAAAGTTCTCGTTGATACTTGCCGACGGAGGCGGATCGTAGTCGAACTGCCCCTGCGGAATTGACTGATTGACCTGAATATCAAGAAAATCGAAGGTAACCTCTGAGAAGTCCACCAGGACCCCTTCAATCCGCCTGATGAACAGGTTCTCCTCAATACTCAGGATAAGCTCGCGGTACCCCTCGCCGCTGTCGCTTCGCTCAAGACGCAGCTTGGTGACCAACTCCTCTGAGTCCGGATCAAGCGGAACGGGGTCCGGCCCCTCCAGGTACGCGATATCATAGTTGCGGCGCATCAGCGTGAGGCCCTCTTCGGTTGCCATCCCACCGGGTGCATCAACAGTTACTGCCCGTCCGGCAAGCGATTGCTCGTGGACCACGTTGGAGCTGGGAACATAGACCCTCAAGTACTCACCGTCTGAGACCAGAATCTGGTCCGCGGGATTGGTGAACTCTACCAGTATCATATTGGGGCGCTTGTAGTAGAGCGTCCCGCGCATGGTTCCGTGCTCGTCTGTCATCACCAGTTCCGCAATGTAGTCGCGGAACCCACCATAGGTATCAGAAACGCGTCCGAATAGCTCGGACGCGGTGAGGATTTCTTGCGCGGCGGCAGGTGAACCTGCGACGAACAGTGCGGCCAGGAGCACAATGAGGCGAGTCATATATCGGTTTGCAGTCATAGGCGCGTACGTGATATTCCGGAATCACCGGTCATTTGTCAAGGCAGCCAAATACCTATGGATTGTGATTCCGGATCTGGTCACGGATCTGGGCCGCCAGCTCGTAGTCTTCGGCCTCTACCGCCTCACTCAGCCGCAGTTTGAGCGCATCCACCGGGTCAACCTGCTTCTCTTTGACCTGCTCTAGGGCGGACTTGAGGAAGTTGATTGAACGCACGCGCTCAAATTGGAACGCCGGCGTGTCAATCTCATCAAGGTCCCGGATCTGCACAATTGTGCTCTCAAGAATCTGCCGCGCCTGGGCAGCTTCCTGCCGGCCGAGCCGTTGCATGGAACGAGCCATGGCATTCATCCGGAGAATGTAGGGGCGAAACTGGAGGACGGCGTTGCGCTCCTCCTCATCCGAACAGAAGCTCTCAAGCAGGTGGCAAATCTGGAGGTTGTGCTCGGTGTCCCGCTCGACTCGCTCGAAATCGTTGACTTGAAACAGCAGCAGGTACCGATGGTAGAAGAGCACCGCCTCCTCCTGCACCATCTGGCACTCTTCCTCGGTCAGCTCGAAGCCGGAGCTGCCGCCGGTTTCCGCAACGTGCTCGGTGAGGCGGTCCTGGATCTCCTGGGTCACGGTGTCCTTCCCTGCCGGCCGTGCGCCATCCGGGCGTCCATCAAGCTCGTATTGCTCAATACCAAGCGGAAGGCGCACCTGGAGCACCATCCGCCCGTCCTTGGCGGCGATAATGCGCATAGATTGTTCGCTGTCGTACGGCCAATCATCAAGCAGGTCGGTGATATCCGGACCCATAGAGACTCCCACGTACGAGTATACCAACCATCTCATCCGGGGGTGAAGCCGCGCGCGTATTTCCGGTGAGGCTGCTCGAGTTCCCATTGAGGCCTTGCCGTGGCCGGACCCCGGCGATAGTATGCTGGACAACCATGAGCACCATTACCGTTATCTCCGTCGGTGGATCAATAGTGGTACCCGATCAGCCGGACGCGCGCTTCATCCGCGATTTCTGTCGGCTGGTCGCCGACCATCTGGCGGCGAAGCCGGACCAACAGCTGGTGCTGGTCATTGGCGGTGGGGCCCCGGCCCGCACCTACCAGCGGGCGTTCGCCGTTATTGGCACCACAAGCGAAAGCGCGCCGCTGGATAGAATTGGCATTGCGGCAACCCGTCTCAATGCGCAGTTGGTCAAAGAGGTGCTTGGCGTGCTGGCGCCGGGGCCGGTGGTCATGGATCCGCAGGCGGTCCGGCCGGACGGCCGCGTGGTGGTAGCAGGTGGATGGAAGCCGGGATTCTCCACGGACAACGTAGCGGTGGAGTTGGCAATCAAGTTGGGGGCCGGCACCGTGGTGAACCTCTCCAACATTGAGAAGGTGTACACCGCGGACCCAAAGCGTGACCCGTCGGCAACGCCTATTGACGCAATTGGCTGGGACGCGTTCCTGGAAATTGTGGGCTGCGAATGGAAACCGGGTGCGAATCTGCCGTTTGATCCGGTGGCCTCACGGAGGGCCGCGGAAGCGGGCATTCGGGTCATCTGTGCAGGTGGGCGCGACCTACCAAACGTCTCCAAGATCCTGAGCGGTAAGTCGTTCGCCGGGACCGTGATTGGCCCGGGACGGGCCGGCTACAGCTCTGCAATGATCTGATCAAGAAGTGATTGCTCGTTTGGTGACAGCCCGCCGGCGGCAAGGATTTCCGCACCCAGGTCTGCCAGCGCCAGTGCCTGGAGGTATGGGTCGTCAATCCGGTCGGTCGCCCGCATGCTGAAAACGAAGCTCCTGTTCTCTGAGAAGCCGGCAGCGATGCTCCTGAGCAGCGTGTCTCGCAGATACGCCTCGCCGTCAACCTGGAGGAAGGCAAACACCAGCAGGTCGTCCGCAACGCCGCGCAGCTGGGCGGTGATCAGCGGCTGAGCCGCCGCCAACGCTACCATGCCGCGCGCGTACATGGTGGGCAACGTGCTCAGGTATTCGCGCAGCAGATCAACCTCATCCAGCTCCGCGTACACTCGTCCCAGACGCTCCAACGCCTCAAGGCGGTCCACCGAGCGCGCGTCCTCGTTGATCGCTACCATTGCCTCTTCAGCGACGGCAAACGCCAGGTTGCGAATGGGCAGCTGGAGGTACGCCTGGGCGATGGAGGACAGCAGATCAACACGCTCGGCTCCCGACTCCACCTGCAGAGCACGCGTGTGGGCCTCAGCCAGCGCGACCGCGGCGTCCGCGCCGCGCCCGGCGGCCCGGTGTCCGGATGCCAGCTCCACCAGCAGCGCGCTTCGCGGGCCGGGGCGCTGTTCGTCATCCATCACCGCTTGCGCATAGGAGAAGGCGCCGGCATCCACCAGATTGCCCACCAGCGACCGTTGACGCGCGCGATTCTCCGCCTCAGGGGCCGGCTGGTCATGCACCTGCGCAACGGTGTCCTGGGCCGCGCGGTCGGCGGCATCCGCGTTGTTGGCGCGGGCGTGTCGCACCGCCACGCGACTGAATCCCACGGCGCGCTCCCACGGGTTTTCTACGCTGCGAAACGCCGGCATTGCCTGCTGGATCAGGCCCGTGACCGGCTGCCCCACCGCCTGCTCTTGGTAGATCTCCGCAATGCGAACCAGGGCGTGCCCACGCTGACCGGGGTCCTCCACCACATAGATCTCATTGATCGCCTCACGCACAAGATCCCTCGTTGCCTCACCTCCGGCCAGTCCAACGGCGACGGCTTCCACCAAGAGATTCACCAAGAGGACCGGCCGGTCATCGGACTGAAAACGGCCAATGGCCTCGCCAACCAACTGGTGCGCGACCCCCGGCTGTTCCAACTGAAGGTACACGCGTGCCAAGTCCAGGAGTGCGGCGGTGCTCCCGACACTGACGCCGGCGCGAGAGAGCAGTTCCCGAGCCTGCGCGGCGGTGGCCAGGGCGTCCTCCGCCATCTCAGGCGTCTGTGCATGAGCGCCATACGCCTCCGCAACACGAATGTGGACAACTGCCTGTGTGAACGGATCCGGCACCGCCTTGACCGCGAGGATTGCCGCCTGTAGCGCGGACGAGTCGTCGTTGAGCTGGAGCGACGGGACCTCAGGCGTAGATCGACATGCTGAGATGACAATAATGAACACCGCAGCCAAAACTGCGCCGAGACGTCTCATCCGGTGTCCGTCAATGTAGCACACGGCGGGCTGCACACCCGACTACAGAGGTTGGATCAGGAGCTTTCCGTAGCGATCGTCAGGCTGGTAGACAAGCCGAACATGCTTTGGCTTGCCGAGCCGCTCGGCGGCCTTCAGGCTGAGCTCCACTTGACCCATCTTGCACTCGTTCTTGAGGTAGAGATTGCCGTGGATGAACGTGGCGCCATCGTCCTCCATCACGCTCGCGTCCGGTCCGTAGTAGATCTTCACCACGTGCTCGGTGGTCATGAGGCCCAGGTCGAACCCGTCATTGGGGTGGATCACCAGGGTCTTTTCATCAAAGGAGATGTCTCCCAAAACCGTCAGCGTGCTGGTCTCTTTCACGACTCCCTACCTCGTCTGCATTGTAGTTCGCGTGGTCGGCTTGGTCAAGCTTGCCCATTACCTCTATACTCTAAACAAGGAGCATTGTGTGTTTTCTTCCGATCGATTCCTCAAAATCGCCCACAAGTATCTCAAGGAACACCGGGAGACGGACTCGGAGGTGGAGAAGCTGGACAGCCTCTGCGATCTGGCGCGTGGGCGTATGGACCATCTCCCCGCGGAGCTCACGGACGAGCTCCTGGACCACTTCCGGGACCGGGTGGAGGAACACGGCGACGGCCCCGAACGGCTTGCCCGCCATCTGGCCGACGTGGTTGATCTCTTCAAGGGCGAGTACGATGAGCAGAACGACCCCTTTGACCGCCGAGACTGGGAAGCGGTTGGCAGCGCGGTGAGCGACACTGCGCTGGATCTGGACATGGACACCGTGAACTACGTCATGAGGCTGGTGGTGGACCACCACGGGGTGTAGGCGGGGCGGTGGCCGGTTACTCCAGCGTCGCCGTCCCCACCCGGCCGGTGCCGCCGTCGCTTCCGCCGTAGTAGATGCGGAACCCGTCCACGAAGAGCACGCTGCTGATGGTCATCCCATCGCCGTCCCACGCATCGGACGGGCCGCGGAGATCGACCGGGTTGTCAGAATCGGGCGTCCAGGAGACCCCGTCGGTGGAGTACGCCAGGCCGGTACGCCACTCGGTGCCGTCGTTGTGCCGCAGCGCTATCACGTCGTCGGTCCAGGTATCCCCGTCGACGGAGGTAGCCGTGCGGTAGTAGTAGTCGGTAAGGTGACTCATCCAGCAAAGGTAAAACATGCGGAATCCGCCGGGCTCGGCGACAACCTGCTGCCACGATCTGGTGTCCGTGGCGTGCAGACCGTCAACCGAAGATGACGCGTTAACCCACGAGACACCATCGGTTGAGGTGATGTGGCCTATCTGACCGGGGGTATCGGCGTTGTTGTACCACATATGATACTTGGCGCCGTCGTAGATGACGGTTGGTGAGGAAACGCGCAAATCCCAATATCCGTCGCGCGGCCCTAAGATGGGATGGGACGTATCCTTGACAAGCTTCTCAGAGAGCGTGGCGATGGTAAACTGCGTGACGCCGGCACGCGTAAGTGATAGTGTGCCGGACCAGGGCCCGCTCTGACTGCGGCTATCCACCGCCTGCACCCGCCAGAAGAGCGATTCCCCGTACTCGAGCGCTGCGGGATACGCATACTCGCTCTCAGAGACGCTCGCAACCGGTGCGCTTCCCACCCCGGCAGCGGATGCGGCGGCCTGGATCCGGTAGCCGACTGCACCCGGCACATCGTCCCACTGCAGCGTGGGCGTTGCGTTGCGGACTTCCTCGCCACCTGCCGGGCTCATACCGGTGATTCCGGAGCGCATGGCCAGGACAGCGGCGTGGCTCCACGGTCCCCACGCGCCATCCTGCTCCGCCCGCGCCCGCCACTGATACGCGGTAGCCGCAACCTCCGCCGCGGTCGGCGCGGCACTGTTGGCGGCAGATTCGGTCTCCCACACGGTTGCGGTCTCAAAGTCCGCGCCATGCGCCGGCTGGAACTGGTAGGCGGTAGCCGCCAAGACCTGCGAGGCAACCACCTCAGGCAAAAACACGAACTCGCCGGTAGTATGCGCCTGTATCTCATCCGCCGAGCACCACCAAGCCTGCGAACAGGAGTGCCCCAATGGTCCGCGACGGATACCGTCTGAGTTGGGCTGAAAAGGTCATGCCGTACCCCCACGCCTACCGTACCAAAGCGCGAGCGATTAGACGAGTACTTCGATAGCCAGGTAGATCGGGTCCAGTTCTTCTTCTCCGGTCAGCAAGAAGAGATCGATTCGTGAAACGTACGACTTGCATCCGCCGGCACCCACAAACGCCGACACCTGCGCGGAAAGCCTGGTTACCAGCCCCTGGTGTTCCCGTCGCTTCGCTGAGCAGTAGACAGCAGCCGCTACGCCAGGAACTGGTACACGGTCATGAGCGCGGTGAGCACCAAGAAACCGGTGCCGATCAGCC
>CAYTGY010000149.1:0-8118 GCA_964437265.1 uncultured Spirochaetaceae bacterium
GTGGTTGTGGATGAGTACGGGGGCACGGAAGGGCTGGTCAGCTACGGCACAATGGTCGACTATCTCTTTGACGAGTTCCTTCCGGAACATGCACGGACCGTGCAGGCATTGCCGGACGGACGCTACCGATTCGCGGGCTCCGTGGAGGTGGCCGACGTTGAGGAGACGCTGGAGATAGAGACCGGCGCCGCAAGCAGAACCATCGCGGGGCTGATTACGGAGGCCCTGGGTGAGCTGCCGGCTGAAGGAACTTCGGTAACGGTCGCCGGGTACCGCTTCACGGTCACGGCCGCTCGGGGACGCCGGATCACGTGGGTGGAGGCAACGCGCGAGCCATGATCTGGGTGGAGATCGCACTCTGTGTTGCCGCGGCCGCCTTCTTCGCGGGGCTGGAGACCGGGTTGGTGAGCGCGAATCAATTCACGCTCTACGCAAAGAAGGAGAAAGGAATCCTCTACGCACGATCCGCGGATTACCTGCTACTCAAACCGGAGCGGCTGCTCTCCACCACGCTGATCGGCACCAATATTGCGGTGGTCACCGCCACGGTCCTGCTCTCAAATACGTTGCGGGAGGCAGGCGTCGGGTGGAGCCGCTGGGGTGCAAGCATTGGACTTGCCGTGCTATTGCTGGTGTTCTCAGAGGTGGTGCCCAAGTCGTTTTTCCGACAGAACGCGGACACGGTTGCCGTTCGGCTTGCGCCCGCGCTCTTGGTCTTCTACTTCCTCTTCTATCCGCTTGCGCTGGTTCTCAATACCGTAGTCAAACTCATCCTTGCAGTCACCGGCCAGCTGCGCGCGTCTAAGCAGACGCTCTCCTCCAAGCAATCGCTGCGAACACTGGTTCGCTTGAGCAGCCGCGAAGCCGGCATACCACTCTCAGATCAACGGGTGATTGAGGATATCTTCGACTTCCAGGAGACGAGGGCCCGAGAGGTCATGCTCCAGATCCATCGCACCCTGGCGTGCCCGCGGTCGCTCTCCATCCCGGAGATTGTGGAGCGGGCTGCGGCATGGGACGTCCAGTACGTCCCAATCTACGAGCACCGCATTGACAGTATCCTGGGGTTCATCGACGTAGAGGCGTTAGTATCCGCGCCGGAGCTCACGGTTGATGCGGTCCTGCAACCACCACGGTTCTTCCCGGAGACCAAGCCTATCCCGGATCTCTTTGTGGAGATGAACGCGCTGGATCTCCGCGTCGTCTTCCTCTCAACCGAGTACGGGAGGATCTCCGGGATCATCACGCCAATGGAGATTGTGGGCGAGATCATGGGCAGACGACCCGGCGGAGGCCCGCACCAGCGCGAGATCCAGCCGGTGGGCAACGGCCGCTATCAGGTCATGGGCCTTGCGGACCTGGAGGACGTCCAGCACATCACCGGCGCCGTGCTCCCCAAGGGACCCTATGACACCATCGGCGGCTTTCTCCTGACCAGATTCGGCCGAATCCCGGACGTTGGCGAGTCTTTCACCGAAGGCGCGGCCACCTTCACCGTCACCGACCGGGATGAGCTTCACATCAAACAGGTCGAGCTCCGCACACAGACTACGCGGCTTGGATAAGCAGCACCGCCAGACTCGCCAACACCGCAGCCACGAGCGTGACCACCACACGCCTGGTGAGCGCCGCGGCTACAACCGCCGCTGCGGCGCCTGCCAATGACGCGGCCACGCTCCCGTCAATCGCCGTGCCAATGCCGGGAACCAGCAGCGCGCCGAGCGCGGCGGGGGGAACGCTTCGAAGCAGCCGTATGGCCCGGGGCGGCAGGCGGTCAAAGTCAAGTGCAACAAACGGGAGCAACCGCGGAAGATAGGTTACCGCCAGCATCCCCAGAATAAGGGGGATCATCCGGATGACTCCCCGTCTGGGAGCAACGCGCCGGCAACGGAACCCACGACAATGGCCACCAGCAGCCGCACTCCGGGGCGGCCGAGTGCGAGGATGGTCAGCGCAAGGTGAGCGCCGGCGGCCGCTCCGACGATCAAGATCGTTCGGGGTCTATCCAGAGTCTGTGGAACGAGAATGGCGACAAACAGCGCATAGAGGAGGATTCCCAGGGACGCCTGCACCACCTCCGGGAGCACGGCGCCGCCAAGAAACCCAAGCACGGTTCCGGTGACCCATCCGGAGTAGGCAACAATCTCAAGCCCCAGCATGAACTCGCTACTCAGCTGCTCCGTGGTGCAGGCAACGGCAAAGGTCTCATCGGTGACGCCAAACGCCACCAGTCCGCGCAGACGGCCGCCGCGCAGCCGCTCTGCCACCGCACCGCTCATCAGCAGGTGGCGAGCATTGACCAGAAAGGTGGTGACAATGATACCTAGCACGGAGGTCCCGGCCGCGAGCAGCTCCAGCGCAATGAACTGGCTCGCCCCGGCGAACACCAGCACAGACCACGCCGTGGTTGCGCCCAGACTCACGTCGTGGGTTCGCGCGAGCAGACCAAACGCGACGGCGACCGGCAGATACCCGGCAAAGATGGGTATGCCGGCCAGCGCGCCGCGAGTAACGAGTTTCCCGGAGATGGAGGCGTTCACGCGCCATACCCTACCCGCTTTAGCGTGCTGCGACAATTGTTGAAACCCAATTCCCGGCATTTCCTCCACACTCCGGGACCGCGGCGGAGGGGTTGGCCAATTGATGTCATACCGCGTTTCGCGGTAGCATCGCTCAATGGTCGTTTTTGTCGTCAGCGAACTATGCCGCGGATCCGTGCCGCTACCGGGGATTGTACTCAAAGCACACGTGGAGCAGTGATGTGAACACAACCGTATCAACCAACGGCACGGAGATCTATCTGAACGAACGTCCGACGTACGCGGACCTGGAGGGCTCCAACCCAGTGTCGCATGGGTTGCTGTTCAACGCGCGCTTTGTCCAGGGCATCTTTGATGATACCGCTGATCCACAGCGGTTTGCGCGTTTTGGTTTTGGCACATGGGACCCGAAGGCCAACACGGACCGGCTCATTGCCGCGCTTCCTCAATGGTACGCGCACGGCCTCCGTGCGTTCACCGTGGGGCTGCAAGGCGGCGGCCCGTGCTTCACCATGGACAACGCCACCATCCGCAACAATCCATTCGGCACGGACGGACAGTCGTTTGATCCGGCGTACGCGGATCGTTTGGACCGGCTGGTGCGTGCGGCGGATCAACTGGGGATGGTGGCAATCGTCTCGTTCTTCTACGGCGCTCAGACGCAGCACCTGACCGACGGTCGTGCGGTACGAGCAGCGGTCCGCACCGCCTCGCGGTTCCTGCGGGAGCAGGGGTGCACCAACGTCATCATCGAAGTCGCCAATGAGATGAACATCGGCGCGTTCGCCGGCCACCCAATCATCCAGGAACCGGAAGGCATGGCCGCGCTCATCGACCTGGCGCGCGATGAGTCCGGAGGGATGCTGGTTGGATGCAGCGGCGGCGGCGGATACGCGGCGCGGGAGGTGGTTGAGACAAGCGATGTGATTCTCATCCACGGCAACGGGCTCTCCCGCGGCGGGTACTACAATCTGATCACGCGATGCAGGGAATGGTGTCCTGACAAACCGATTGTCTGCAATGAGGACTCGCAGGCGATTGGACAGCTTGCGGTCGCCGCGGAAACCCACACCTCCTGGGGTTACTACAACAACATGAGCAAGCAAGAACCGCCCACGCGCTGGGAGATCCTGCCCGGAGAGGACACGTACTTCGCCTCCCGCGTGGCGGAATTGGTGGGCATCCCGGTCCCGCTGGCTGAGGGCGATGACCGGTTCTTTCTCCATGGCTTTGAGCCGGAGATGACCGACGGCGGTCAACGCTGGATTCGGGTGGGAGCGTTGCGGCCTGAGGAGATCGATATGGTGCGCTTCTTCCGGAATGGAGAGCACTACTGCACCGCGTACGATGAGCCGTTTGCGGTGCATGCCCGGTCCAACTGGTTCCAGCTGGGAGCCTTGGTCTCCACAGGAGACACGTGGGAAGCCCGGATACACCTCCGCCACGGAGAGGTGGTTCGCACCCACGCCCAGGTTCCGTGATCCGCGGCAGTTCCTCCGGCGGATCATTGACGTAGGGCGGCTGTAGACTCGGTTTCAATTGAGCGCACGAGGATGCTCAACCCCAAATTACCCAATTATCTCGTTTTTTATATGGTACTTTGTGCGCTGCGTATGCTACACTATCATGTATCATGAGAATCTTGCCGTCGCACAGACGGGTTCTTCTCGTCGATGACGAACCGCTTGTCGTTATGGCCGGCGCTGATGCTCTCACGCGCGCGGGCTACGACGTTCACCAGGTGTGCAGCGGCGCGGAAGCGATTCTCGCGGCGGCCGAAGACATCGGTATTGCTCTGATCCTCATGGACATAGATCTGGGTGACGGGTGTGACGGCGGAGAGACCGCACGTCGGATCGTACACGAGCGCGACGTGCCGGTCATCTTCTACACGTCGCATAGCAGCCAGGCGAGCCTGGATAAGCTTCGCGGTGTCCCAAACTACGGGTGCGTTCTCAAGAGCGCCGGAGACCAGATCCTTCTACATTCGGTGCAGACGGCACTCGAGCTTGCGGACGCTAAGGCGCGCCTTACAGAGCGCGAGCGCTCGTATCGGGCCATCTTCGAAAACTCACCAATCGGCCTCTTCCGCTCTACGTTCTCTGGACAATTCATTGACGTGAACCCCACGCTTGCTCGTCTGCTGGGCTACAGAAGCCCGGAAGAAGTGATGGAGTCGGTCACGGACATTGCCTCACAGGTCTACGTCAATCCTGAAGAGCGGCAACCGATCATCCAGTTTGTGAACAGCGGTCGGCAACAGGAGCAGTTCCGCCTCTGGTACCGGCGCCGCCACGGTGAGCCCTGGCTTGGGCAACTGGACCTGCGGGCGGTTCGCAACAACGCGGTGAACACGCCGTATCTGGAAGGCTTTGTTCAAGACATCACCGAGCGGTTTCGTGCCGAGGAGGCGATCCGTGCCAGTGAGCACGCGCTGGGCGCTATTCTGGAGAATCTGCCACAGGGTGTCTTTGTGCATGATCTGGACGGCCGGATCATGATGGTCAACCGGGCTGCATGTATCTTGACGGGATACTCCCGACAGGAGTTGCTCACGCTCACTATCAGCGACATTGATCACGCAAGCGTCACCCGGCAAGACCGGGAGCAGATCTGGCAACGGGATCGCCCCGGGACATCGGAGATCATCACGTCGACTCATCGCCGCAAGGACGGAACCGAATACCCTGTTGAGGTAGGAATCACGGCGGCAACGCTTGACGGCAAACCCAGAGTCATTGGCGTGGCCACGGATATCTCCGCGCGAGTTGATGCGGAGACCGCGCTCAGAGAAAGCGAACAGCAATTCCGACGCCTCTTTGAACAGGCTCCGGTCCCGTACCAGTCGCTTGATCCTGAGGGGATCATTCTCAGAGTCAACCGCCGGTGGCTTGAGAAGCTGGGATACGGCGAAGAAGAGGTACTTGGCCGGTGGTTCGGGTCATTCCTCGCTGAGGATACCCAGGAACTGTTTCGCGAGTGTTTTGAACAATTCAAGAGGTCCGGCTCAGTAGAGGATGTCCACTTCACGCTGATCAAGAAGGACGGTTCCCGGATAGTGACGAGCTTCACGGGCACCAGCGCCGTGGGTGATCAGGGCGCGTTCGCTCACTCCCACTGCATCTTCGTGGACGTGACGGAGCAGGAATTGCTGCTGAAAGAGGTTCACCACCGGATCAAGAACGACATGGCGGTGATCAAGAGCCTGCTCTCACTGCAACGCGGGGCAAGCGGCGACGCAACCGTCTCAGCAGCGCTCCGGGAGGCACAGACTCGGGTGGAGATCATGCAGGGGATCTACCAACGGCTCTACCAGAAGGGAGATTTCCGCACCGTTGACCTGGCGTCCGTGGTGCACGATCTGCTCACACAGGTCCGCCGCACGTACCAGACCGGTACGGACGTTCGCCTGGATCATGACCTCCAGCAGATCACGATCTCCACGCGCCTTGCGTTCCCGCTTGGTGTGGTGATCAACGAGTTGGTCACCAACGCGTTCAAGTACGCGTTCGGTGACCGCACACGCGGCGCAATTCGTGTCAGCCTCCGGCACCAAGATGACTGGATTCTTGCGGTGGTGGAGGATGACGGCCGGGGAATGCCGCACGAGGTGCTCACCGGTCACAGCCTGGGCTTTGGGCTCACGTTGGTCTCCGGGCTGGTGGGGCAATACGGGGGGGCGCTCCTCTTTGAGAGCGACGGCGGCACACGGGCCAGCATTCGTTTTCCCGTGGAATCGTTGTAGGTATTCCTGACCGAATCCGCTACACTACTGTAGGGGAGCGGATCATGACGTACAGGCGAATAGCCCTCATCGCGGTGACCGTGCTTCTGATTTCGGCGCCGGTTGTGGCCCAGAATCAGGTTGGAAGCATCCTAACCATCCGCGGCGACGTAGAGCTGGATGCGTTTGGAACCGGCGCGTTCATTCCCGCCATGGAAGATGACACCCTATATCAGTCCAGCGTGGTTCGGACCGACTACGACAGCACGGCGGTGCTCCAGATTGCAGGGGAAGAGGTCACGGTTGCGCCACTGACCACAACTCCGGTACAGACCATCGTTGCCCGGCAGAGTCGCGGCGGGCTTCGTTCGTTCGTCGGCAGATTGCTGGAGGGAATCGCCTCCAGCCTGAGTGGGCGGCCAAGCGAGGAGGTCGCGGTGGCGGGAGGGCGCGCAAGCGAGTACGCGGGCTCCGGCTCAACATGGAGCTTCGGCCAGGACGTCGATGCACTCTATGAGGACGCGATCACCGCGGCTGAGGAGGGTGACCATCAACGTGTCGTGGAGTTGCTGCGGCTTATCGATGTTCCAGATGAGGGTTCCTTCGACGTGGAGGATTTCTACGTGCAGCTTGCGTTCTCCCAGATGCAACTTGGCGATTTCTACGGCGCACTGAACACCGCGTTCGAGTTCGCCTACGTAGAGCCCACCCCGGCCGGCACTGAGTACCTCACATCCCGGCTGCAGCTCCTGGCCGGCATCTCCGCATACTACGTAGACAGGCCGATGGTCGCAGCGGCGGCGCTTGACCGCTACCTGAAGGATGGTGTTCAGGGCGCCGCGCCGGAGGCTATCCGCGTCCGCCTGGAACTTCACCAGGCTGCCGGAGAAGAAACGGAAGGGTGGATCCTACGCGAAGCGGCACAACGCGCGTACCCCGGAATGGACTGGGCTGAGACGGAAGACCGGTAGCCCCATGACCATCCGGAGGCGTCGGATCCTGCGACGTACTGCTGAACCGCTCGTGCTTGCTGTTGTTGGTGTCGCCCTGGCCGCGCTGCTTTCCGGCGCATCGGTGTCGCAACTGGAGTATCGCTTTACGGATCTGCGCTTCGCCGTGCTTCGGGCGCTCAGAACCCAGCGCGAGCCCCCAATCGCGGTCCTGCTGGTCACGCGTGAGACCGAACAGCGCGTCGGCCGTCCGTACGACAGCTCGTGGCGCGCTGAGTACCCGGCGCTCGTTGAAACCCTGACTCGCAGCGGCGCACGCGCGCTGGTCTTTGACGCGGTCTTCGCCTCAGAACAGCCCGCACTGGACGGACCGCTCCAACAGGCGTTTTCCGGGTCGCTTCCCGTTGTCGCCGGCGTGACGGGAGACACCGCACCTGCCGCAACGCTCGCAGGCACGGCGTGGCAGCTCGGTTCACTGGAAGTCCTTGCCGTAGACGGCGTGCCCCGGCGGGCTCGCGGTGTGGTAACCGCATCAACGGCCGGCACGGACTCGCCCCGTTTCTACCCGCCAATCTCTTATCTTGCCGCATCGCTCACCAGCATCCGGCCCACCACCGCCCAGACCGCCTACGCGGATGGATTCGTTATTGACTACGGGTACTCGCTGGATCAGATTCCCACATTTGACCTGGCGGATGTGTTGTTTGCTTCACGGGATCGACTCGCGGATACGCGCCGGACGCCGCTCTCCGTATTCTCCGGTCGCGTTGTTCTCTTGGGAACCGATCTCCCCGGTGCGGACCGCTACCCAATCCCCGGCTCAGGCGGAGAGCGGCGCCCGGGGGTGCTCTCGCAGGCGGCGGCGACGGTCACGGCGGCCTACCAGACCCAGATCATCCGTCTT
>CAYTGY010000150.1:0-8110 GCA_964437265.1 uncultured Spirochaetaceae bacterium
GCCGGTAAACGGCTTCTCTATGATCACGTTCTTCCCGGCGTTGAGTGCCTGGACGACAAGCTCCTCATGCGTGGAGGCCGGCGAGCAGATATGGATAACGTCACAGGAGTCGATGAGGGTTTCAATACGCTCTGCAGCAGTCATCTCGTAGCGCGCAGCAAAAGCCTCACGGTGCTCGCGCGTGGGTGCATACACCGCATGCAGATCCACCTGCGCTGCATACACGCGTCTGAGCATCTCCGCGTGAAACTTCGCGGCGAAGCCGGCACCGACCACTCCGGCCCTCAACAGTGGGCGTGCCATCACTCCTCCTTTGACCGCGTGAACAGCGATCTGACGTTGCCGCCCACCCAGCCCACGCCGGCCTTGAACCACGTGGTGCGGCTGACCATGGTGAAAACGATGATGAGGAACAGAATGAGCGAGATGGGCCGGGTGAAGAACAGCGAGAAGTCACCATCTGCGATCACCAGCGCACGCCTCAGGTTCTTGTCCAGGATATCACCCAGGATGATTCCCAGAATCATGGGAGCCACGGGGTAGTCCATCTCCCGCATCAGATAGCCGATGATGCCAAAGGCCACCATCACGCCAATCTCGAACTCGCGAGACTGTATGGCATAGGCGCCGATCACACACAACACAAAGATGATTGGCATCAGTTTGGTGCGTGGAACCAGCAGGATCTTTACGAGCGCCTTGACCATGGAGAGCCCAAGGACGAACATGGCGATCGTTGCCAAGAAGACCATCGCCACCACGCTGGAAACGAACTCGGGATTTTCGATCATAATGAGCGGCCCGGGCCGAACCCCGTGGATGAACATGGCGGCCAGCAACACCGCGGCAGGAGCTGAGCCCGGGATGGCGAGTGAAAGCACCGGGATCATGGCGCCGGCCACTGCGGAGTTGTTGCCGGTCTCGCTTGCAATCAGCCCTTCTATGCTCCCCTTGCCAAACTTCTCAGGCTCCTTGCTCGATCGTTTGGCAAGGTCGTAGTCCACCCACGCGGCAATATCCTCACCCACGCCGGGAACGGCGCCAATAAAAGTCCCCACTATCCCGCTTCGAAGAATCGTCTTCCAGTACTTGACGATATCTCGGGGGTGCGGCAACACCTTCTCTATCTTGGTGTCGATCACCTCCACCACCTTGAACTTCATGATCATGATGATCTCTGCGAACCCGAACGCCCCCACCATGGCCGGCAGTAGGTTGATCCCGCCCGCGAGGTTCGCGCTACCAAAGCTGAAGCGCACGACGGCGTGGATCCCCTCCATACCGATCATCGCAACAAAGAGGCCCAGAAACCCCGAGATCCATCCCTTGAGCGGGTCCTTGGGTGCGGTGAGGTTACCGCTGATCACCACGCCAAAGATTGCCAGCCAGAAAAACTCAAACGACTGGAAGGAGAGCGCAAACCGGCCGATCAACGGCGTGAAGAGCGCGAGCATGATCATGCCAATGATTGAGCCAAGGAGGCTCCCGGTTGTGGCAATGCCGATAGCGGCTCCCGCCCGGCCCTGCCGCGCCAGCGGATGCCCGTCTACGGCGGTGGCTGCGTTCGCCGGGGTGCCGGGGATATTGAGTAAGATTGCGCTTCTGCTTCCGCCGTAGATCGCCCCAATGTACATGCTCATGAGAATGAGCACGGCGTCGTTGGCCGCCATCCGGAATGTGAGCGTGGTCATCAGCGCTACGCCCATGGTGGCGGTGAGCCCCGGCAGCATCCCGACGATGATGCCAAGCTGCGTGGCCCAGAGCACGTTGAAGAGCGCCCTGAACGTCAAGAAGTTCCCCAGCTCCTGAAAGAACAACAATAACCCTTGCATACGTTCCGCCTACGGGAGATCGACCAGGAAGAGATACTGAAAGACCCCGGCTACAACGGCGGTAGCGATCACCGCCTCAACTGAGGCAAGGATCAGCACCCGTCCCACGCGGGGCTTCTCAGCCGGTCGCAATTCGAAGATGAGAATAAAGACGATGATATAGACGAAGGTGGCAATCCAGTACGGGACGGCGCCAACCAGAAAGACCGCGTAGATGATGCCCAATGCCACGGTCAGAGCGAGCCTGAAGAACGTCTCGCCCTTGAGGAACCCGACAATACCTTCACCGGTGATGCCAAGCCGGTGCCCACGATTGATGAGCGAGCGGATGAGCAGCACGGTGGCAAGCACCAGAACGACCACGGAGATGAAGCCCGGCACAAGACCCGGCACCGTCCACGGGTTGATGTTCCGATGCTGGAGATGAGGAAGCTCCAGAGAAAAGACGAGCATCGAGATGCTAAACGCGATCAAGACGATTGATGTGATGAAGTCGGCCTTGTACATCGTTCGCTGGTCCACTACGCGCCTCCTGCCTATGGTGCGTTGTACGAGAAAACGGCCGCCGCGCGGCGGCCGTCTCTCAAGCCGGAACCAGCCTATGGCCGCGGGATGCCGACCTCAGACGGGTTGATCACCGCGTCGCCGGCATCATACTTCAACCACGCGTCCAGTTGCACCATGGGGAACGCCTTCTCCACGGCCTCGTCGCCCCAGGCAGGGTCAAAGACAACCGCATTCTCGCGCGCCCACTGACGCAGCTCGTCGGAGTCCATGATGTGCTCACCCCAGATCGCTCCGAGCGTGGTGATCACGTCTTCTGGAACGCCAACCGGAACAAAGATGCCGAAGTAGATGGGAGCAGCCTTGAACTCGGGGATCCAGTTGGTGATTGGCGGGATTGGCTCATCGACGCCCTGGATCTCAAGCGGTTTGTCCGCAAGGACCGCCAATGGACGTAGCTGACCGGCACGGATCATGTCCACCTGCTCAACAGACAGCTGCGGAACCATGTCCGCCTCACCACCCACGGTTGCAATAACGGCCGGATTACCGCCGTCGTAGGTCACGTGCGTGTACTCAATGCCGGTGTAGCTCTTGATCAGCTCAATCGCGGTGTGCCCGGCGGAATTGACACCGGCGGTGGCCACCTTGATGTCCTCGCCCGCGCGGAATGCGTCCGCCAGGTCCTCAAAGGTCTGATACGGCGTATCCACGTTGACGGAGATGACGTTGGGCATGGCCACGTTGAGGAACAGGTGCCAGTCATCCAGGGTGGTGTCCAGCAGCCCTTGAACTACGTAATTCCCCAGATCCTTCACTGCGCCTGCTGTCCACGTGAGCCCGTCCTTGGGTGCATCCAGCGCGTTCTTGGTGCCCACAGAGCCGGACGCTCCCGGCTGGTTGACCACAACGATGGTGGTACCCAGATACTCTTCCACAATTCCCGCGGTGGTCCGCGCCGACCGGTCGGTTGAGCCACCGGCTCCCCACGGGACGATCAGGTTCACCGGCTTTTCCGGCTGCCATGGATAGCCGGTGTCCTCCGTCTGGCCCACGCCAAAGAGCGGGAACGCGATCACGGCGATCAGGAAAGCGAGTCCTAGTCGTTTCATTGAAAACCTCCTTGCTAACCGCGGTCCGCGGTTGCTGAAGAAATCGACAAGAGATGCTACTCATTCGGACGGACATCTGTCAAGAAGAAGTCTAAAGATCGGCTGATGAAGCGCGGAAGAACAGCCCATAGCGGCTCCTTCTGTCCATTAACAATAAGAAGATGACAAACGGGACGCCCTGCGGTATTGTAGGCCCGTGAAATCCGTAGCTGAAAGCGTGCCCAGCAGGCGTTCGTCGCTTGCGCTGATCATGCGCACTCTGATGGAGCGGCATGCGCTCCCACGCCTCAAGCTCGCACAGGCCACGCAACTGAGCCGCGCCGCGGTGAACCAGGCACTCACCACGTTGATCGACCACGGTCTGGTTGAGGAAGCCGGCTTTGGCGAGTCTACCGGTGGACGGCGGCCGCAGATGGTGCGCCTCGCCGGCGCCGCGGCCTACACCCTTGGTGCGGCAATGGCGGACTGGGAGTGGATTGTCGCCCTCACGGACCTCTGGGGCCGGCCGATCCAGGTTGAGCGCGAGCGTATGAGCGGTACGACGCCGCTGGCAGCGATGGATGCGCTCGAGGCCGCGTACCGGCGGATACAGCCGGCAACCGTCGGACGTCGTGTGCCACCGGTGTTGGGAGTTGGCGCGCCGGGTCTGATTGACATGAACCGCGGCTACATCCACAGCTCGGTCAACCTGGGGTGGGAGGACGTGCCGTTCGCCGAAATGGTAGCCGAGCGCTTGGAGCTCGATTCACTTGTCGCGAACCGCAGCAAGACCTCCGCGCTGGCTGAGGCGTGGCTCGCGCCCGACGGTCGGGTCAACAACCTCATCTACATCCACCTTGGTCTGGGAGTCCCCGCCGGCATCGTGCTCAACGGGGAGCTCATCACGGGCAACCACAGTTTTGCGGGCGAGTTTGGCCACTTCACCGTGGTGCCGGATGGCCCCACCTGTCCATGCGGCAACCGGGGATGCCTGCAGGAGCTCATCTCTGAGGACGCAATCAGACACCGGGCAACCACCATGGCGTTCCGGGATGAGCCAATGCACGAAGAGCTCACCGCGGAGCACGTCTTGCGGGCCGCGGACAACGGTGACCCGGTGTTCCAACACGTGGTCCGTGAGACCGCGGGCTATCTTGCCGTGGCGGTGGGCAATCTCATCAACCTGCTTGATCCTGACCGGATTGTGCTTGGGGGGCCGATGGTTGGATGGAGCCGGCTATTGGTGGAGGAAACGCGCCGTCAGGTCGCCTACCGCGCCATGCGGCTGCCGCTGTCAGTCAGCCGCATTGAGCCGTCCGCGCTTGGCGTGGAGGCCGGCGCCATTGGCGCGGCGCTGATGGTCCGCTCGCGGGCACTCGAGCTGATTGTGCCTTGAGGCGGGTAGCCGACGCGCGCACGCATAGCTACAATGGGCGCATCTCGCTCCACCGGAGGCAGATGATTCCCGTGCATACCGAACCGCATCTACCGAATGCACGCAGGGTTCTCTAAGTGAAACCGGCCAGACCGCCGCTCCGGGCCACGCGTTCGCTCAACACCCGGCAGCTCTTGCTCTTCGCCACCATAGCCGTTCTGACGGTGGTAGCGGCGGTGACCATCGGCTGGCTGGTGGCCGAGCAGAACACCATTTTCAGCGACTACATAGACACCTATCTGGCGATCCATCGCTTTCGGGTGATTCTCTCCCGGAGTGACGCCGCCATGGACCGGTACCTGCGGGACCGCTCAGAGGCCGATCTGGAGACGTACTTCGAGCTGGCACCAACTATGCGGGAGCTTCATCGATCACTGCGGCAGACGCGCAGCGGTGAGCTGGAAGACTACTTCCAGCTCCGCGCAATGGAGTTCGGGCTGCTGGCCTACACGGAGAGCATGAACCGCGCGGCAGCCGCCGCAGACCGAGGACCAAGCGAGGCGTATGTCCACTACGTCCGGGGGACACAGATCAGCGACTACGTTGATGGATACGCGGAGCGGCTGCTGCAGGTCAGGCTCGACGTTGCGGAAGCTGACGTCCACGCGCTCTCGCGTCGAGCCCGCGCCGCAACCGCGGGCTCCGCCGGCGCGGTGGGACTCCTTATAATGGTGATGATGGGGTTCGCGGTGGTCTTCTCCCGGCGGGTAACCCGGCCGGTGATAGCGTTGGCGCACGCGGCACACGAGATCGCGGACGGCAATCTCAGCGCCCCCATCATTCGCGTGGAGACGAAAGATGAGATAGAGACGCTGGCAACGGCGTTCGCGAAGATGCAGCGGAACATCAGGCAGCTGATCAGGGACGTCCACGGCAAGCGCGAGCTGGAGCTACGGACCGCCCGGCTCAGCCACTCGCTCAGAGAAGCGCAGCTCCTGGGGCTGCAATCTCAGATCAACCCCCACTTTCTGTTCAACACGCTGAACACCATCTCTCGTACCGCGCTCTTTGAGGGGGCGAGCGAGACGACCGAGCTCATCCAGTCACTGGCCCACGTCTTCCGCTATATGATGCAGGAACCCCATACCACCGTGGCTCTAGAGGATGAGCTCCGGATAGTAGAGGAGTATGTGACGCTCCAGCGGCACCGGTTCCATGAGCGACTGGAGTTCTCGTTGTCCTGCGACGCAAACGCCCGCACGGTTAGCATCCCGGCGCTGACCATCCAGCCGCTGGTGGAGAACGCCATCCGCCACGGGATTGAGCCGCGGGAAGAGGGCGGTCGGGTGAGTGTGAGGTGCAGCATAGAGGATTCCCGCGTCGCCATTGTAGTTGCGGACAGCGGCGTAGGAATGCGGTCTGTAGACACCATACTGGAAGGCAACGGAGACCAAATAGGCTTGCGTAACGTGAAGACGCGGCTGGAGCTGCTCCACGGAGAGAAGCTGGAGTTTGCGGTGGCGTCGACGCCGGGCGATGGTACGGTCATCACGATCCGTTTTCCCGTGGAGTAGAGGCGCACGATGTACCGGGTGCTGGTAGCGGACGACGAGCGGCTCGAGCGAGAGGCGCTCCAATTCGTACTGCAACAGCTTGACGACGTGGTGGGTGAAGTGGCCCTGGCTGCAAACGGTCGTCAAGCGATTGAGCGAGCCACGCTCTCTCCTCCCGACATCGCAATCGTGGACATCAAGATGCCCGGCATCAACGGCATCCAAGCTGCTCGCCGCATCAAGGAGCTTCATCCACGGGCCTGCATCGTCTTCCTCACCGCGTTCAACTACTTTGACTACGCGCAGGAGGCGATCAGGCTCCACGCGGATGACTTCCTCATCAAGCCTGTGAGCAACGAACGCATTGAGCAGGTCGTGCGAGGACTGGCCGCTAAGCTTGCGAACGAGCAAACTGAGACCGTGACAATCAGGAACGCACGCGATGATCACGATCTCGCTGAGAGCAAGCTCATCGGGGACGCAATCCTGGGACATGTAGACGAAGCGATCCTGCGACGGTATCTGGAGATGGACACCAATGAGGACCCACCGACGATGGCCGTCGTGCTGCGCACGTGCATCGGCGGCTCGGTGTTCAAGGCTGAATCCACAGAGCATGACCGCATCCTGCGGCGAAGGGCGCTCGCGCTCCTCAGACAGCACTGTGCCCGGGTCGGCGCGCGCGTACTGGCAAGCTCGGAGGCATCTACAATCTACGCGCTCTTGATCCTGCCGGCTCAGGAAGACGGCACGCTGGGCTCGGAGGTGGCTACCAAGCTCACTGATCAGTTTGTGAGCCTGGCTGGGCGTGAGCTGGGAGTCGACGTGTCCGTGAGCTGTGACGGGCCCCGGTTGGGGTTTTCCGGCCTGGGGCTCCGGTTCGCGAGCGCGAAGACGGCAGGCAGGTCAGGAGGGAGAGCCACCGGCCCGTCAAACGCTCCGTCTGCGGCGCGCGCCGACAGGAGACGGGTGTTGGATGCAGAGAAGCGCATGGTTCGCGGCATCCTCTCAGGCGAGCGCCGGCCGCAGGAAGAGCTGGGTGCTGAGCTGTTTGAGAGCATCCAGGCGCTCGCCCCCTCACCCGGGGCTCTACGCGACGAGTTGGCGGAGGCGATGACCTACATCGCCCACGCCACAGCGATGCAGCTGGGCAGGCTTCCCGGCGACGTCGCCGAGTTGATCCGATCGCTCGCTGACCCGCAGACTGAACCCAACGGGCCGGAGCTTCGACTGGGCATGGCTGGAATCTATGAACAGCTCCTGCATCACGCGTCTGAGTCAATGGAGTCGATCCACCGTTCGGTGGTGGAAGCACGACAGTACATCGACACAAACTTCGCACGCGACCTCTCTCTGGACCAGATCGCGGAGCACGTACGGATGTCACCGTTTCACCTTGCGCGCATCTTCAAGAGCGCGATGCGATGCACGGTGATGGACTACGTGACGCAACGACGCATTGACGAGGCCCAGCGGCTGATGCGGGAGGCGGCGGCGATGTCTTTGCCGCAGGTGAAGCAGTGGGCGAAGATGGCATACGCCGCGGGTTCGTCTTCGGGCAGTTCCAGCCGCGCGTCGAGCAGGTGGCCGGCGCGGTTCTCGAAGGTCAGTTTGTCGCTACGCAACGGCATGGGGGGCTCCACGATTCAAAGAACGAAAAAAGGGCGCAGCCGGTAAGCTGCGCCCTCTATTCTACTCGCTCTCGGCGATTAGAGCTTGTCTTGCAGCCGCTGAAGTTCCTTGTCCCAATCGGGC
>CAYTGY010000151.1:0-8008 GCA_964437265.1 uncultured Spirochaetaceae bacterium
AATGAGACGCCTGAGGACGCATCGCGGCTGGTGTCATTCGCTATAGACAGCGGCATCAACTACTTTGATGTTGCGCCCTCATATGGAAACGCTCAGGAGCGCCTGGGGCCGGCGCTGGAACCGTACCGCAAGGACGTGTTTCTGGCATGCAAGACCGGAGAGCGAACCGCGGACGGCGCCCGGCGGGAGCTGCAGGAGTCACTGCGGCTGTTGCGTACCGACTACCTGGACCTGTACCAGCTCCACTCGGTGACCACAATGGAGGACGTCGCCACCATCCTGGGCCCCGGCGGCGCGCTCGAGGTGTTTCAACAGGCGCAGCAAGAGGGGATGGTCCGCTATCTGGGGTTCTCAGCGCATAGCGAAGAGGCCGCTGTGGCGCTGCTCAACGCATTCTCCTTCACGTCAATCCTCTTCCCGGTGAACTGGGTCACCTGGAACACCGGCATGTTCGGGCCGCGTGTCCTGGACCGTGCGCAAGAGCGCGGGGCGGCCATCCTGGCACTCAAGGCGCTGGCCAAACGGAAGCTCGAAGAGGGCGAAGAGCGGGATCACCCCAAGGCGTGGTATCACCCGGTGGACACCTATGAGGAAGCCCTGCTTGGCCTTCGCTTCACGCTCTCACGGCCGGTCACCGCCGCCGTTTCTCCGGGGCATGAGGATCTTCTGCGATGGATGCTCCGGGCGGAACAGGAGTTCACGCCGTTGAGCGAAGAAGAGGAAGCTATGCTCGCCGAACGGGCGCGCGAGCAGACACCTATCTTCAGCGTCTAGCCCGGTGAACGTCGCGCCGGCGCTCCTTGAAGCAAGCACGACCCTGCGCAGCGCGGTCGGCCGGCTCACATTCTCGCCGCCGGTAACCACGGTCTACAATCCGCTGTGCTATGCATGGGCGGGTTGGTCGGCGTACGTCACCCGATTCGCCGGTCCCACAATACATACGGTGTTCCTGGGCATGAACCCCGGCCCGTGGGGAATGGCGCAGGTAGGCGTACCGTTTGGTGAGATTGAGAGCGTGCGCAACTGGATGGGGATCGAGGTGCCCATCGAGCGTCCGAGAAACCAGCATCCGAAGCGCCCGGTCGACGGCTTCTCATGCGCACGAAGCGAGGTGAGCGGCAAACGCCTCTGGGGGCTGATGCGTGAGCGCTTTGGCGACCCGGAGCGGTTCTTTGCAGAACACTTTGTAGGAAACTACTGCCCGTTGGTGTTCATGGCGGAGAGCGGCCGCAACATCACGCCGGACAAGCTTCCAAACGAAGAACAGCGCGAACTCTTTGCCGCGTGCGATCAGCACGTGGTTCGCATGGTGGAGATCCTCTCTCCACGCTTCGTTGTTGGTGTGGGCCGGTTCGCGGAGAAGCGGGCCATAGCCGCGCTCGAGCGGCTTCCAAAGGCAATCCGGCCCACCGTGGGGACCATGCTCCATCCCAGCCCGGCAAGCCCGGCGGCCAACCGCGGCTGGGCGGAGCAGGCGAGCGCCCAGCTCACGGAGCTGGGCGTCTGGCGGTAGCCGTACCGGGCTATGGAGCGCCGGCGCCGGCTTCGCCAAATTCGGCCACAATTGGGAGATGATCCGAGTAGCCGCGCTCCCGATGCGGCTCCCACCGCAGCGGGTATCCCTCCGGATCCACGTGCGGGCCTGAGGTTACCGGGCCGAATCCGATCAGATCCAGCCCGGTTCCGTCCGCAAGATCGGCAGTCACAAAGATCTGATCCAGCCGTTCCCAGGCGCCGCGGAAATAGTACGTTCCCGGCGCTCGCGCGCCCGGCCACGGAGAATAGAGCGAGGCGCCCGATTCAGGTACCCCGGAAAACGCAGGCGCAAAGAGCACCGACCGCCCGGGCGCCGGAACGCCCGCAGCATCTTCAGCCGGCATGATCGCGGTCTGGTACGCGCCTCCGTGCGCGTGGTACTCGTACAGATCCTCGTTGAAGTCCCCCACGGCCACGCACGGACGGTTTGGGTGGGCGGCTCTGCGTTGCGCAATCAGGTGGCGCAGAAGCGCGGCCTGAAGCAGCCGATACGGCTCCGTCTCCTGCTCGCCGCCGGACTGCGACTTCCAGTGCACGCAGAAGCAGGTGACCGGCCGCCCGTCTACCAGTAGCTCCAACTCCAGCGTAGGCCGGTCAGCTGAGCGCAATAGCTCGCCGGTTGCGCCAAGCTGCGCGTACACCGTGCGGTGGGTCCGGACGGCAACCACCGGCACGGCGGTGAGCACGCCAACGGTGGTACTCGAGCCGCTCACCGGCACGGCAAGGGGCCGGAGCCGGGCTCGACGCAGGTGATCGCGGAGGAGATCGCGGAGCACAACCTCGCCCTCGATCTCCTGGAACACCATGAGCCCAGGGAGCTGATCGCAACTGTTGGTGATCACCTCCGCAAGCCGACGTAATCGAGCGAAATACAGGTCCTCAGTCCATCCGCCGGCTTGGGTGTACTCAGCGTACTCACCGCCGTCGTCGTGGGCATCAAAGAGGTTCTGAACATTGTAGCTGAAGAGAACCAGGCCGGCACGGTCTCCGGTGCACGCGGTGGGCGTGCAGCAGAGCAGCAGTCCGGCAACAACCAGTCTGAGAAATGGGGGGTGTTTTGAGCGTTTCATTAATCCTCCTGTCGTTCACTTAAGAACAACAGGATTTTCCGCTTCTCTGCTTCACTTTCCAGTGATTGTGTTTTCCATTCGCTGCCGGTGAGCGTCTCATAGGCTCTGCGGTACCGCGCTGAGACCTCATCAAACACCGCCTGAGGGACCTCAGGCGGCAGCCCATCTCCCTGGTAGCCCCGCTCCATAAGCCATTGCCGAAGATACTCCTTGTCCAGCTTGTGCTGCTTCTCACCGGCGTCAAAAAGCTCCTGGTAGGAGTCCGCGTACCAGAACCGCGAGGAGTCCGGCGTATGCAGCTCGTCAATCAGGCAGATCTCTTCCCCGTCCATACCGAACTCGTACTTTGTGTCTACCAGGATCAGTCCACGTTCAGCCGCCAGCTGCCGCCCCTGCTCGTAGAGCGAAAGCGCAATCCGCTCAATCTCCGCCCACCGATCCAGATCCACCACGCCGGCGTCCAGGAGTTCCTGACGACTCACCGGGCGGTCATGGAACCCCTGCGCTTCCTTGGTCGACGGCGTTACCAGCGGCTGTTCAAACTGTTGATTGAAGCGCATCCCGGACGGCAGCGTGTAGCCGGAAACAGGCCGGCCCGCCTGGTAATCCCGCCAGGCGCCGCCGGTCAAGTACCCGCGAACAACTACCTCCACGGGCAACACATGACACTTGCGGACCAGCGTGGCGCGTGAAGACACCTTCGCAACAACGTGAGATCGAATGATGTGCTCAGTCTTGGTGAACCAGAATAGGCTGAGCCGATTGAGGACCTCCCCTTTGAACGGCACCAGGCCAAGAATCCGGTCAAAAGCTGAGATGCGATCCGTGGTACATATCAGCAGCTCGTCGCCCAGATCAAAGATGTCGCGCACCTTCCCCTGCGCGAAGTCCACGCCCGCGGGAACCTCGTCCATGTCGAAGCCGGCAAAGACGCCGGCCGCCTGTTCCTGATGACCTTGTGGCGTTTCCATGGCGCCTCAGCTTTCGACTTCGCTCCGTTCGCGCACAATCCGGGAGATCAGCCCGTACTGTGAGGCCTCATCGGCGTTCATCCAGAAGTCGCGGTCCGTGTCCTTCTCCACCTCTTCCAGAGGTTTCCCGGTCTCCTCAGAGATGAGTCGGTTGATCCTGCCGCGCATCCGCTCAATCTCCTTGGCGTGGATCTCAATGTCCGTCGCCACGCCTCGCATCCCGGACAGCGGCTGATGAATCAGGTAGTGACTGTTGGGCAACCCCAACCGCCGTTCCTTTGGGGCGGCCAGAAGGATCAACGCGCCGGCGCTGGCCACCAAACCCATACCAATGGTGGTGACCGGCGGCTTGATGAAGCGCATCATGTCGAAAATGGCAAAACCGGCGTCCGCATCGCCTCCGGGCGAGTCAATAAAGGCACGCACCGGCTCATCTGAGGTGTCCTCTAAGAGGAGCAACTGGCGCACCACGCGTTCGGCAAGCGCCTTGTTGATCTCACCGGACAACAGAATGGTACGGGTACGGAGCATCTTGTGCATCAGGGCGTCATTGCCCGACCCATTCTTCTGATCCTGCTCGTCATCCTCCTCATCGTCTTCATCAAGACGCGCGCGGTCCGACTGCATACCGTTGATCGATAGCCGCCGCGAATCCTCTGGTGTCCCGAACTCATCTCTGGTAGCCATGTGCGTTCCTTGCAGCAAAGTTTGACCTCAAATATACTAGCCGCCCAATGGACGATGTAAGGGGTGTCCGGAAGTCGTGTTTTGTGGCCGTAGTCGGCAGACCGTCGGCAGGCAAGTCGACGCTGCTTAACCGGATCTGCGGCCACAACGTGGCGATTGTCTCCCCCACCCCGCAGACAACGCGGAACGCGGTCCGCGGGATCTTGACGGAGCCACGGGGCCAGCTGGTTTTCATCGATACCCCTGGCTTTCACCACTCGCAGCGCAAGTTCAACCTGCACATGCGCGATCTGGTGCACCAGACCATACGCGACGCGGAAATTGTGCTCTATGTGGTGGACGCGCTTCGCCCGGCTGGTGCAGAGGAGCAGGACCTGGCGCGTCTGGTGGCCGAACACCGCCAGTCGCTTCCGGTGATCTGTGTGGTGAACAAGACTGACCGTGCCACCTCCGAGCAGGTCCAGACAGCTCGCACATCGCTTGCACAGCTGCTTCCGGACGCAACGGTGCTACCAATCAGCGCCCAGACCGGCAGCGGCGTGGATGAGCTCCTGGACGCCCTCTTTGAGGCGGCCCCGGAGGGTGATCCGCTGTACCCGGAGGACGTGTATACGGACCAACCGCCGGAGTTCCGGATAGCTGAGGTGATCCGGGAGAAGGCAATCGCCACAGCCCGAGAGGAGCTCCCACATGCGATCTTTGTGGAGGTTGCCGACCTGGAAATCCGTCCAACGGCGGATGACCGGGAGGAGCAGATGTGGATCCGGGCGTTCCTAAATGTGGAGCGCGAGAGTCAGAAGGGGATTGTGGTTGGAAAGGGCGGAGAGAACATCAAGCGTATCCGGCAATCGGCGCAACGTGAGCTGGGACGGCTGTTCCCCTACCGGATCCACCTGGACCTACGGGTAAAAGTGAGCTCGAACTGGCGGCACAATGACGCCGTGCTGCGAAAGCTCATTCAGTAGCGGCCGAAGGTCACGTCCCCTCGTCGGTGTGCAGCCAGCACGCCACGCGACGGCCCGGAGCCACGGTAATCTGTGGCGGATAGTGAGCGTGGCACTTCTGCGTGGCAAACGGGCAGCGCGGCGCGAAATGACAGCCCGGCGGCGGGGTCACCGGCGACGGGACATCTCCCTCAATGGGCACGATCGCGTTGCCGCGATTGGAGAGATCGGTGGTTGGAAACGCCTTGAGCAACGCCTGAGTATACGGGTGAAGCGGCTCACGGTTCAGCGTTGCGGTGTCCGCCTCTTCCACAATGCGCCCCAGATACATCACTAGGATCCGGTCGCTGACAAACTCCACCACTCCCAGGTCGTGGCTGATGAACAGATAGGTCAGATCCCGCCGTTCCTTGAGATCAAGGAGCAGATTGAGGATCTGCGCCTGGATGCTCACGTCCAGTGCGCTCACCGCCTCATCCATGACAACGAACTCAGGGTCGAGCATCAACGCCCGAGCAACGCCAATGCGTTGCTTCTGGCCGCCGGAAAACTGGTGCGGATACCGGTTGCGAGCCTGAGCTGAGATACCGGTCTCAGCAAGGATCGCCGCGATCTTCTCATCCCAATCGGTCCTGGTGCCGACCTTGTGTACCCGCAGCGGTTGCCGCAGCAGCTGATCAATTCTCTTGCGTGGGTTGAGACTGGAGGAGGGGTCCTGAAAGACCATCGCGGTTTGACGACGGAACGATTTGAGCTCCTCACCCTCTAGAGCAAACGGGTCGGTGCCGCGAAAGCCCACCTCTCCGCCGGTCTTCGCCTCCAGCCGCAGCAGGGTCCGTCCAAGGGTCGACTTCCCGCATCCGGACTCGCCCACAACGCCCAGGATCTCCCCACGGCGCAGCTCGAACGACACATCGTCCACCGCCTTTACGTCCGCGCCGTGGACGGGAAACCATGTCTTGAGATTTGTCGCACGCAGAATCAGCTCACCGGTGCTCGGTCGGGTATGGTCGCTCATGATGCTTCCTCGCCGTCCGGATTCCAGCACCAGAAGTGGTGCTCCTCGCTGGGAGAGGCCTCACCAGGAAACTCCTCCAGACACTGGTCCAGCGCATTCGAACAGCGGTTGGCGAACGGACAGCCGTCACCTATTGTGCGCGGGTCCGGCACCGTCCCGGGGATTGCCTTGAGACGCTTTGCGCCGCGGTACTCGGGGTTGCTCGGCAGGCTGCGCAACAGGCCACGCGTATACGGGTGACACGGTTGCGTGAATACCTCTTCCACGGTGCCCTGCTCTACTGCCCTGCCTGAGTACATCACGGTAGTGCGGTCGGCCACCTGGGCGACCACTCCCATGTCGTGCGTGATCAGCAGCAGCGCAACGCCAACCTCACGCTGGAGTTCGCGAAGGAGGTGGAGGATCTGCGCCTGAATGGTAACATCGAGCGCCGTCGTCGGTTCGTCCGCAATAATGAGACCCGGATGGGGACTGGCGAGCGCCATGCCGATCATCGCTCGCTGGCGCATGCCGCCGCTGAGCTGGTGCGGGTACTCGCGAGAGCGGCGCTCGGGCTCCGGAATCTTCACGCGGTCAAGTAACTCGACGGCCATCGCGGCCGCGCGCTTCCTGCTGATATTGTGGTGAACCCGGAACACATCGGCGATCTGCTCCCCAATGGTGAAGACCGGGTTGAGACTGGTCATTGGCTCCTGAAAGATCATGCCGATGCGCTCGCCACGCAGCGAACGCATCTTTCGGTCGCTGTAGGCGAGCAGGTCTTCCCCGTCAAAGTAGATGTGGCCGAACTCGACCTCCGCGGGTGGGACGGGCAGCAATCCGGTGATCGCGTGAGCAGACACCGACTTGCCGCACCCGGACTCCCCAACCAGCGCAACCGTCTCGCCGGCGCGAACCGCAAGGTTCAGCCCGCGAACCGCACGCACCACGCCGTTCATGGTGTGGAAACTGACGTGTAGATTCTCAACTGAAAGGAGTGTGCTTCCGCGTTCCATCACTACTCCTTCAACCGGGGGTCCAGGACGTCGCGCAGGCCGTCGCCAAAGAGGTTGAAGCCAATTACGGCCAGCAGTATGGCAACTCCGGGAAAGGTGACAATCCACCACGCGCTGGTGACAAACTCTCTACTGGACGCGATCATCAGTCCCCACTCAGGCGCAGGCGGCTGAGCGCCCAAGCCCAGAAAGCTCAGCGCAGCCGAGCTCAGGATGGCGTCACCAATGCCGAGCGTAGCCTGCACTATCACCGGCGCAAGGGTGTTTGGCAGGATAGAGCCGAACATCAGCTCCAGATCGCTCGTGCCGATGCTCCGCTCTGCCAGGACGTAGTCGCTCTGCTTCTCCGCCATTACCGAAGCGCGCACAAGCCGCACATACCGTGGGAGTTGGCTGATGCCAATCGCGATCATGGCGTTGGTCAGGTTTGGCCCCAGCACGGCCACGATGACGATGGTCAGGAGAACGTACGGGAAGGCCAGCATGATATCCACCAATCGCATGACAATCTTGTCCAGCCAGCCCCCGTAAAAACCGGCGATGACTCCGATGATGACCCCACCCACCATGGCGATGCCCACGGAGACCACACCAATCGACATGCTGAGCCGGGCTCCGTGAATGAGGCGGCTCAGGAGATCCCGGCCCAGCTCGTCACTTCCCAACAGGAACCCACCGGTCAGCGGCGGGGTCTTTCGCATCGCAATCTGCTGCTCCAGCGGGTCCATCGGCGCGACCAGCGGCGCAAGGATCGCCAAGAGTATGAAGACCAGAATGATCATGAGTC
>CAYTGY010000152.1:0-7998 GCA_964437265.1 uncultured Spirochaetaceae bacterium
GGAGCCGGACTCATTCGCGGTCTCCGCGGTGGTGCCTCGGTGCGCCGGGGCGGTCCGGCAGCGCGTGCTCTTTGCTTCCCAGCCGGACGGCACCGCACTCTACGCTGAGCGTCTTGTGGCGTCAGAGCCGGTGACGGTCGCGATTGCCACCGGTTTGATTGGTGTGCGCAACGAACACTACCGCGCCATGCCTGCGCGGGCGCCGGGCGCGCGGCGTCTCTTCTACTCCGGCGGTGATCTATCGTTTCCCGGATTCTACGGCCGCGAACCGGACCGGACCCACGAGCTCCCGCCGCGGGAGTGGCTCAATCTGGATGACCGGCACGGGTACCTGCTCTACGGGAGCGGTGGAGTCCGGTATCTCAACCGCCATGTGTATCCAAAGTGGCGTGGCGTTGAAGACCAACTCATCCTCAATTATGATCCGGCACGCCGGATAGGGTCGGACACCGCATGTAGCACCTTCGCGGTGCTGAGCATGCCAAACCAACCGGCTGAGGCAACCGCCGACGCTGCAGGACGCGGCCGGCTTCTCCACGGTGGTGATGATGTGATCGCCGTTGAGGACGAGGGACGCCTGATCTTTGCACGGTTCTCAATCGGCCCGGGGGCCGTAGTGCTCCGGGCTCCGGCAACGCCGCGGTGGTTCGTCTATCCCGGAACACAGCGGATCAGCGGCGGCGGCCGGCAATGGTCCGCGGTCCGGAGCAGCGGCCCCAGCGTTGAGCGTGCGGTGCTCCAGGTGACCGGAGATCAACCGCCCGAGTCGCTGATTGTGGTTGCCTCTGATGAGGCGGTGGCGTTTACAAACGACGGAGCGAACACCGTTCACCTCACGGTTACCCGTTTGGCCGAACCGCGCGCCGGCGACGAGCGGGTTGTACTGCCCGCCGGCACAACACGAATGGTGGTGATAGGCCGGTAGCTGCGGCGCCGGTACACCGGGCGCCGATGGACCCGGCGTGGAGGAATGACGTGAAGATTGCTCGAGTTGCCATTCTTACTGACCCTGCATCAGCCGAGCGGCGACGCGCATCCGGCATTAATGTGCAGAGCGAGGCGTACACGGAGATGCTGGAGCATCGCGGCATAACGTTCACGGAGGTGTACAGCATCACAGAGCTTCGTAGCGAGCGTACGGATCTGGTCCTGGTTGCATGCGGGCCGGACACCGCTGAGGGAATGCAGCCGCTCCTCGAGTACGCGCAGGCCGGCGGAATTGTCGTATCCTGCGGGGGTCTCAGGCCGCTTGCCCGCGCGCTTGGATTCACCCCCGCGGCAGCCGGGGGCCCGGGATATGCGGTGGGATTTGCGGATGACGATGAGCTCTGCTTCCTGGACGAGCTCGCCGGAAACGACGAGCCGCTGCGCCTTCGGTATCTACACGCCGAACCCTGGGTGCCGCATGAGAGAAGCGGCCGGACAAACGGTGACGGCGGGCGGGCACGCTGTGCACTTGGCGTTCCTCCGGCATACGGGAGAGCGTATGACCTCCTCCACGAGGTACGCGTTGGCGCGGGGCTCATCTGCAGAGTCGCGGTGGATGTGGGACAGACCGTGGTGCATCTGCGGCAGGGCGGCAGCCCGGTCTTCCAGGATGGGCTTCCCGCCCCTGACGGCACCGCGGATGTTGATGACGGCGTCCTGAAGGCGGATGACGCAGTTGCCCTGGACTGGCTCCATGACCGGAGGCGATCTGAGACCGGAATCCCGTTCTTTCCGCACCCGTACGCCGACTGGTGGAGCGAGCTACTGGTGGGCTACCTGATCCGTCTGGCGTGGCGGGCAGGGATGAGCATTCCGTTCATCGAATACTGGCCGGCAGGAATCCGGCAGACGCTGCTCATCTCTCATGACAGCGACGGAAACGTAGATCACCATGCCCAGACCACGTTGGATCTGCTACGAGAGACGGGGGTCCGGAGCACCTGGTGTATCCTGTCTCCGGGATACTCACCTGACCTCCTCAGGGAGGCGCACGAGCGCGGACATGAGATAGCGTTCCACTACAACGCGGTTCCGGAGGACGGCGGCACGTGGGCGGAGATGGAGTTTGCAGAGCAGCTGCGCGTCCTTCGCTCAGCACTCCCAGGTATTCCGGTCATCTCCAACAAGAACCACCTCACTCGTGTTGAGGGCTGGGGGACGCTCTTTGAGTGGTGCGAGGACCACGGTATCCAGGCCGATCAGACGCGCGGGCCAAGCAAGAAGGGGAATCTGGGGTTCCCGTTCGCCACGTGTCACGCGTATCGTCCGGTCGCGTGGTGGGACGAAGCGAACCGCAGATACGACGTGCTTGAGATGGGGTTCCTCTCTCCGGACATGAACACCGGCAAGTGGGGCGATGAGTCGCTGATCCAGCCGATCCTGGAAGCGACCCAGCGGGTAGCCGGTATTGCCCATCTGCTCTTTCACCAGGTCCACCTCCACGAGCGCGAGCCGGTACGGCGCGCGTTCACCGCGGTTCTGGAACGTGCGAGGGAGATGGGGTTTGCTTCCATGACCGGCGCGGAGGTGAATCGCTGGGAACGGCTGCGACGCGCGGTCCGTCTCTCCGCGGTAGGTAGTGATGGAGGCGCCCGGCTTACCGGGCCAACGACGGCCGCCGGGACCGGGCTCACGGTCCTGGTCCCGATGGAGCGAGGGAGTAGCCGGCAACGCGGAACCGCGGGGCCGGGAACGGCGCAACGGTACGGAATACCCTGTCGCAGAACAGTATTCTGAGGTATCAGCCGGAGCGATTTTCCAGGTGATCCCGAATCAGGTCCGCGTTACGGATGACCTTGGAGAACGCGGTGACATAGCGGTCAATCTCCCGACGTCGCAGGTGCTTGAACCACGGCACGGTGATCGTGGTCTCACGGATGCGCTCTGCGTGCGGCAGAGTTCCGGCGCTCTGCCGGAGATCTCGCTGTCCAAAGGAAAGTGATGTAGGCCGCCCCATGCCGAATACGTCCGCCTCATGCACCACCGGGTGGAGGTGGAGTGGATCGTTACCGCCGGGCACGCAATGGGAGACCCCCTCCGCCTGTACGGCGGTGCAAAATGCCTGCGCGGAGAGGCCTTCGAGCTCCGGTGCCCGGTACAGCCCCTGCGGATAGTACCAGCCCCCCATTGAAGAACCGCTCTCTACGGCTACACGGTGCGGATGCACTCCCGGCTGGTCGCCCAGGCGGTCCCAGAAATAGTTCATTGCCCGCTGAATCTCCGCAATCCGCTCCTCATAGTGGTGAAGCTGCGTACGCCCCAACGCAGAGCACATCTGATTCATCCGGTGTTTGACGCCGCCAAGCGGTGCCCCGGCAAAGCGGCGAAGATCCGGATCGCTCACCTGGCTCACCGTCGCTTCAATCCGGGTGGGCCCGCCGGTGCGCTCATAGTGCCCAAAAGCAACGCAGCGCTCGAAGAGAAGCGTGTCGTCGGTAACAATCATCCCCCCTTCTCCAACAGGGAAGCTCTTGCCGGCCATCATGCTCATTGCACCTATATCGCCAATGGTACCCAGCATCCGCCCGCGGTACCGTCCGCCGTGGGCGTGGGAAACATCCTCAATCACCCGTATGCCGTGTCTGCCGGCGATCGCGGTGATCGTGTCCATCTCCGCGGGATACCCGGCGTAGTGCACCACCACTATCGCCTTGGTCCGCGGCCCTATTCTGTGCTCGATGTCCCGCGGATCCATGCACAGCGTCTCCGGATCGATCTCCGCAAAGCTGATACCGGCTCCCAACATGAGCGCCGGCAGTGCGCTTGCCCAGTAGGTCATTGACGGACAGATGATCTCATCTCCGGCGCCCACCCCGCATGCCCAGAATGCCGCAAGCAACGCCGCGGTTCCGTTGCACGTGGCAAGCGCGTGCGGAGAGCCCATCCACGCGGCGAACTCCTGCTCGAACTGACGCGTAATCCGCGTCCCGCTCATGGTACCGGCACGCATCACCGCAGTCACCGCGCGCTCATCCTCACGGGTGATGATGGGCCAGTGGAACAGCTGATCACGGTATCTTTGCACCGCCGGCCGGCCACCAAGGAGCGCCGGTACTTCCGCTACGCTGCGTTCGTTCATGTCTCTCCTCCTTCACCTGATATGAGGTCCCGCATCACGCGAGCACAGAGGAGCAACGCACGGGGGATGTGAAATGGTCCCTTGAAGATGTTCCCCTTGGCCTCATTTGAGACCGACCCGTCCCGGTGCAGATAGCCAAACCACTCGCCGTGGTCGGGATCCGGGAAGTGGGTGAATGTGTAGTCATCAAGGACCGCGAACCAATCCGCAAAGACCCGACGTCCCGTCCGGTGGTAGGCAAGCAGTGTCGCGTAGAGCGCCTCGGTGTGCGGCCACCACAGTTTCATGTCCCACTCCAACTGTTCCGGCGGCCGTCCCTCCAGATCAATGAAAGAGAAGAGCCCACCGTACTCGCGGTCCCATCCCACCTCAAGCGAGCCCTCGAGCACCGCAAGCGCAACATCCTGCAGCGACAGGTCCTCCCGGTGAATCGCCTCGGTGAGCAGGAACCATGCGGCTTCAATGGAGTGACCGGGATTGACCAGCCGGCCACGGGGAGAGTCGATCACCTCACCACCTGCGGAGACGTTCTCATGCAGCACGGGCCGGTACGGATCACGAAATGTGTTGACTACCTCGTCTGCAAAACCGGCGGCGTCCGCGTGGTAGCGAGAGCCCAGCTCAGGATCCGTCTCTCTGAGCACCTGCGCGGTGGCCAGAAGGATCATGGGTACCGCGAGCCCACGCTCGCGCACCGTCCGCGGATTGTACTTTGGGGGGAGCGAAGACGGGTCTTGGTGCAATGCAACGGAGAGGTCGTAGGTCTGCCGCGCAATGCGGAGAGCCTCATGATCTCCGGTCACCCGCGCGTACTCGGCGCAGCCAATTGCCGCGAAGGTCTCAGAGAAGAAATAGCGGCGTTTGCGGACCGGCCTACCATCCCGCGTCACCTGGAAGAACATCCTACCGTCCTGGTCAAAGCAGTGATCCCTGAGGAACCGGTAGCAGTGGCTTGCCGCCGTTACCCACTCCTCGAGCACGCCATAGGTGTGGCACAGGCGGGAGAGAACCCAGAGCGTACGACCCTGAAACCACACCGACTTGTCCGTGCTATAGAGCCGGCCGCGGCGGTCAAGCCAGGTGAGACAGCCACCATACTCGTGGTCAATGCCGTAGCTCATCCAGAACGGCACACAGTCATCACGCAGCACCGACTCGTACCTGCGTAGCATCTCCCCCAGTTTTTGGGGATCATCCAGCGCTCCGCCGCACCCCGCTGCTGATGCATCACCCATTGATCGCCTCCTCGAGCAGATTGCACTCTGCTACTAAGCCGCCGGCGGTAACACGATAGCTCCGCACCTCCCACGGTCCAAGCCGGTAGGCGAGTTGCAGCGCGGGTGCGGCGCCCACGGTTGCCATTCCGCTGCGCTCACTGCCGGTTGTGTTGAACAGTCGCACCACATGGCCCTCGCCGTCGTCAGCCTGCTTGAACGCACCGCAGAGCACCGCAGGATCCTTGAGACGCAGACCCGCCGGAAGCGAATCCTTTGTACCGCTTGTGAACATCGACAGGAGATACGGAGACTCGTTGAACTGCTGGGCCATGGTACCCAGCTGAGAAAGCAACGCTTCCGCGGACCCGGCGGCGAACCGGAAGGAGAAGAACCGCTCGCCCTGGTCAATTCGTGGATGATGCCGATCACCAATGATCAGCGGTCGCTCTCCCATGGTAAGCGATGAGTAGACCGCTCCACGGAGCAGCGATATTCGCAACTCGCCGCCTGAGAAGTCTGAGCCGTAGACCCCGTCGTCAATCACCGCAAGCGCAGCCTCACCGTCAGCGCTGGAGCCGCCGGTGCCACCGACCACGGCTTGCCACTGCTGCGTGACAACCTCATCTCCGGAATCCGGAAGCTGCGCCACACCGTAGGCCACCTGTCCCAACAGGCGGGAGTCTGAGAGGCAGGTAGGGACCGAGAGCTTGAGCATCCGGTTCTTCTCCTGCCAATTGACCGCTACATTTAGGTCAAACCAGGCGCCGTGCAGCGGCACCGTGTAGCGCAGAATACACACCGAATCATGGTGCTCAAAGAACGTTTCCACCACCACGCGGACCGGTCCTTGCTCAATCACACGCACCGCTCCGGGCGTCCCCACCGTCCCGCTCCGACCGGAAGCGTACGCGCCGGTGAGCCCGCTGTACTCGGCCGCCCGCTCATTGCTCATCAGCGCGAACGTCCCGGCTTCCGTTCGGAAGCTCCGCACGTCTGAGCCCCACGCGTCCTCGTTGTCCGCCATGAGGAGCGGGGCGAACGCGCCGGGGTGGAGGAACGACCGACCGCCTACCGTAAGCTCATCCACTAGGCCGGTTTTTGCATTGATGACCAGCCGCACCGACTCGCCTGAAATGGTCAGCCGCCCGTCTATCGGCGCCAGGGTGGGCTGCGGCCGCGCGTCTCGTGCTATGGGGACACAGGTGAATCGCGTCATGCTCGAAGCCGGCAGCGATGCGCGAAAGACCACTCGCTTACGCCAATCCACGGTCAGGCTGCTCTGCTCATGCTCAACCTGGGAGGGCACCGGTGTTCGGTCGTGATAGACCTGATACTCGGTGAACGGGCCGCGAGAGATCTCACCGGACATTTGGAACTCACACTCCCAGACGCCGTCGGCGTCCGCCGGGCTGCTGTTGTAGGCCAAGACCGGGATCACGCCTGCCCCCAAAGGCGGCGCGAGCTGCGCCGCGAGCGAGAAGAAGAGCCGGCGACGAACGCGAGAGAGAATCTCGCGGCCATGTCCCAACAGGCGTAGCGCCGCCTCCTCAACCGGCCGTATTGAGCTTCCAGGCAGGATGTCGTGGAACTCGGCGGTCAACAAATCATGACGCGCGTCGGCAAGCTCTGCGGCCGGATACGCTGCGGCACCCAACAGCGCGGCGTGAACCGCAAGCTTCTCCCCGGCATAGAGCTGGTTCTCCAGACGCCGGTGCTCCTGCTTGATACGCACCTGCGAGGTATAGCACCCCGGAGCCCACGGGTTGAGGTCTCCGCGCCACTCGGGTAGCGCCGTGCCTGAGGCGGTAAGGTCCGCAAAAAAGTGCTCCGGAGTAGAGTGCCGGACCCCCGCGTCGGCCGCTTCAGCCTGCAGCGCGGTGATCTCCTCAAGGTCCTGCCGCGACGGCCCGCCGCCGTGGTTTCCAATACCCCACAGCACCAACGCGTGCGGGTTGTCGGACTCCGCCTTCATGATCGACCTAGCCTTTGCCACCGCGTCACCGGCACGGCTGTTGTACCCACCGGGCCGGCGCGCCACAACAACCTGCGACCCATCGTACCCGACCCACGTGAAGTATTCCGCCGGTAACCGCAGGCTGTCCGTGCCCGGGCGACAGTGAACGTAGGAGGTGTAGCCGGATCGCGCAAGGATCTGGACCAGGCCGCGCGTGTGCCCAAAGGGATCAAAGTTGATTGCCGCGGTTGGACGCACGCCAAAGTGGCGGTCAAAAAACCGCCGGCCTTCGGTTATCTGTCGGACGAACGACTCGCCTCCGGGCATGGTGCAGTCCGGTTGAAGGAACCAGCCGCCCATGATATGCCACTTCCCCGCGCCAACCAGCCGCTGAATCCGCGCAAAGAGCGCCGGGTCGTACTCCAGCACCCACTCGTACAGAATTGATTCGTTGTGGTTGAAGACGAAGCCGTCGTACCCGTCACAGAAATCCGCCGCGATGCGGAAGGTGGAAAGAACTTCTGCCGCCCCCTCATCCAGCTCCCAGAGCCACGCGGGGTCCAGGTGCGCGTTGCAGACAAGATGCACGCTCATGCGCCCTCCTGCCCCCGATCTTACTCCATCCCTGCGTGGTTTGCCTGCAGGACAGACACCAACTCGTGTCCCGGCGCTCTACGACCCCGAGGTGCAGCCGGGCACCCGGAGCGGCGACTCAGCGCTCACGGTGTGCACGGTTCCGCAGACCGTGATCTCCAAGGGCT
>CAYTGY010000153.1:0-7984 GCA_964437265.1 uncultured Spirochaetaceae bacterium
ATGTACCTGATTGATTTTTTATTGAAATATTAAGTCCATTTTGAGAAGCAAAATCCCTGGTAGAGCTCTTTGTTGTTCATGGTCGCGGCGGGGTCTACCGGTGCCCCGGTCATACCGGCAAGCACCGCGTGGTACGCGCGCAGATTGATCCCCGCGCACATATACGCCGGATGCACAAAGCCGTGGTTCTCCGCGGTGAAGTCTGGATGAAAGGTGACGGTCTGGATGGAGTGATCCCCCGTCGGATCGATGAGGCCATGCGGGCTGCGTGCACGGTCCGCGGGAACCGTAACCGCGTTGCGCGCCCACAGACGAAACCCCGCCTGCCACCGCTCGTGATTCGGATGCTCCGGATAGAGGGCCGCAGCCGCGGCGATCCCCGCGGAGGTCCACGAGTTTTCCTCGCACTGCGTATCATAGTACGCGCCGTTGTGCGGCTCCCGGGCTGACCACTCATCCGCGTAGCTACAGATCACGGTGCGCACCAGCGCCAGCGTCTCCGGGTCCAGCTCATCGGCCATCAACAGCGCGGTGCATGCGAGCATGGCGATTGAACGTCCGTTCTGGCTTGCCATGAAGAACCGGTCGCCGCGACCGCCCCATTTCTTGCCGGAAACGTAGGTCAGCTCGCTCTCCGTGCGTACGCAGTCCTCAGGCCCGGTGTCATGCGTGAAGCAGGCGTACCTGACGGCGTGAGTCACACGCGTCCGTACCAGTTCGCGCGGGAGCCCGATCTCCGCCGCATCCCACCCATCCTCAGCGCTCGCCACCGCGAGGACCAACGCCGTGGCCAACGTCTCTCCCATATACCAGTAGCTGCCGCCAAAGAAGTGCCCACACCTCGGACGTCCGTGCCAATTGGTGTACTGTTCGTTTGCGTACGGCGCCCAGCGCCTGAGCACCGTGAGGATTCGCGCGGCCACGGAGTTCCGCGGCCCGGTTGGTCCGGCAAGCGGTGGCAGGCCGTGGCTACTCATGTTCCTCTTTCGCCGCCTCTCTGCGGTCTATCTCTTCCTGGATGGTCTCCATGCGCGTGCGGATCCGCTCCTTCTGCTTCTTCAGCCCGGTCAAAGGCGATCTTCTCAATAGCGTCTGAAGGTTGCTCAGCTTCGGGTTCCGGCGGGTCTTCGTTCTGAGGAGCGAATCGATGGTCGGCTCCATACTCGCGCCGGCTCACCAACCCCGGGGAGGCTACTTCTATTCCAGCGCTATGTAGGTGGTCGAGCACCGCCTTGAGGAGCTGTGAACGTTTGGTGAGCAGCTCGCTCGAGTCCTCCAGCAGCCCGTGCACGCGGTAGCGGATCGCGTGATCGGCCAACTCCTCCACCAGGACAAACGCGTCCGCCAACTCGCACGCCGCCGCGGCATCGCGGAGCGCCGCCTCCGCGATGCCGTGGGGAACGTCGTAACCCACCGCGACTTGCGCCTCTACAAAGGTCCCGCCGCGCCGGGTGACGGTGATCGCTTTCTTGACCAGAAGCGCGTTCGGCACCGTGACAATGTCTCGAGTGATCAGCTGGACCTCGGTGTGGAAGAAGCCGATGTCTGAGACACGCCCCAGACGATCATCGAACTGGATGAAGTCTCCGGCGCGAAACCCTTTCATCACGCGTAGCATGATCCCCGCCATGGCGTTTCCCACCACGGTGGTTGAGGAGAGCGCGATGACCGCGCTCAGAAGGACGCCGAGCACGCTGAGGATCTGGGTTCGCACCTCCGCGGGGACCGGCAGGAGCGCCACCGCTACGAACAGCCCAATCAAGGCCACCGAGAGGGAGAAGAGCTGGCGGTGGTAGGGCGCGGTCCGTGCGTCGGTGATCGCCTTGGTGAGGATGAGTCTCCCCACTACAATCACGACGACCGCGCCAACAACGGTCGCGGCCGGTCCCACTAGATCGATGATCGTCATGGTGATCAGTGTAGCTCAGATTTGCGGAGCACGCACTGCGGTGCGCCGAGCGACGAATACTCGCACCCAGGTATCCGTCCGCGGCGGTGACCGGTCGTAGCCGCCGTCGACGGACACGTGGTCAAAGCCTGCGTGGGTGAGCGCGTCCGTCATCCACGTCTCCGGGATGAGAAGAAGGCGGTTGGTGATTGCGGCCTCGCCGTGTGGAGTGGCAAGCGTGGCGTCAAACGCAATGGTCTCTGAGTCCACGCGGCGGTAGGTGCGGTCCATGCGGAGGCTGGGAGCGGTCAGCGCCGGCAGCCGCCGGTGGCTACCCACCGGTATCTCCTCCATTGAGACCGTCTGGAGCACCAACTCCGCGCCGGGACACAGGATCCCGGCAAAGGAGCCCAGCGCCGCTTCAACCTGCGCCAGCGACGGCAGGTGCGAGATGGAGTTTCCAATGCAGTACAGGAGATCGAAGGTCTCCGGCCACGCCGAGTCTTGACCGTCGGCCCGGGCGGGGATTTCGTGAAGCTTCGTCATATCCGCAACGGCAAACTGCATCTCTGTGGCGCTGTCGCTTCCGCGCGCCTGCTCGGCTCTGCGTTGTGCGGCCCGGATCATATCAGGCGAGAGATCTACGCCGTACGCGCGGACACCATCGTTCGCGAGCGCTTCGACGTACGCGCCGGTTCCGCATGCGACGTCCATCACCGTTGCGCCGGGAGCGGCCCCGCACGCTCGCAGGAAGGAGATCACCGACGGTTCGGCGGGAAAGAGTCGGTCATAATGCGGCGCCAACGTCGCGTAGAAGGTGACTGATTCGTTCATGTGTCCAGCCTATCACGTCACCGCGGCATTTGACTCTCACCAGGAGGTGCGTATCTTTGTGGTATAGCCCAAACCGAAGGAGTCGCCATGGTTGAGATCAAACTACACAACGGAGCTACCATTCCGGCCGTCGGGCTTGGAACCTGGCGAGCCAAGGGAGACGACGTCTATGCGGCGGTGAAGCACGCAATCGGCGTTGGGTACCGGCACGTGGATTCCGCAGCCATGTACCATAACGAGTCGGAGGTGGGGCGTGCAATCCGCGACTCGGGTGTCTCGCGACCCGAGGTGTTCATCACTACCAAGCTGTGGAACGACTTGTCCACTACAAAAGAAGCTGCCGCAGCGATTGATCAATCGCTTGCGAACCTCGGCACTGACTATGTGGATCTGCTTCTGATTCACTGGCCGGGCAACTACGAGCGAAACGCAGCGGTCTACGCGGCGATGGGGGATGCGGTGGACGCGGGGAAGGTCCGCTCAATCGGCGTATCCAACTTCTGGGTGCACCACGTCAATGCGCTGTTGCAGTCTGCGCGGATTGAGCCGGTGATCAACCAGATGGAGACCCACGTTCATCTGCAGAACCACCGTCTGCAGGCGCTGATGGCAGAGCGTGGCGTTGTCCTGGAGGCGTATGCGCCGCTAAAGAGCGATCACGTGAAGGAGATCCTTGAGAACAACACCTTGAAGAAGATTGGCGCGGCACACAACAAAACGCCGGCGCAGGTGTGTATCCGCTGGTTAATCCAACGGGGCGTTGTGGTACTGCCCAAGTCCGTGACCCCCGCACGCATTGAGGAGAACTTCAACGTCTTTGACTTCGAGCTCACCGATGAGGAGATGGGGCAGATCCGCAAGCTCAATCAAGGCGACAAGACATTCCCTGAGCCTGACAATTTCGACTTCGGCTTCCCGGAGCCATAGGCCGGCCGCCGATGCATGCGGCTATATATCGTCGTCCACCGTCTCTTTAGCCGGTCTGATACCTACAAAGAGCGAGCTCAGCTCCCGCGCCTTCCACAAACCCCGGCTGGTACGCTGTAGCGTCACCGGCGTGGACCTGTCACATCGATCGCTCGCCTACGCGCGCGAGCAGGCTGCGGCTGCCGGGCTTGAGATCCGCGACATCCAGTCCGACTACCTTGACGAGCGGCTACTCGCCCGGCCGGCCACACCGCCCGGTCAATCGGACCGGCCCGCGTTTGACCTGATCACCATGATCTCCCAGGACTTCTCCGTCCTCAGTCCGATGCAGGCACGAGTGCTGCTGAAATTGTGGAAACGGGTGCTTGTACCCGGTGGCTCGGTCTTCTTTGACGTGACCGGCGCTCCCTGCACCGACGGCGCGCCGGCTACAGTGCGGCGAACGCGTCGATCAGAGCCACACCGAAGCGGTGCGCGCCCTCCGAAAATGCACGCACAATGGCCCCGGTCATCACTTCGGAGTAATGGGTCCCCGCTGGGGATTCCAGGAACTCCACGTATGAGCGCAGCTGCGCGTCACTCGCCGGTGCGTAGGTGAAGGCGAGGCTCAATGGAACCTGCGGCGCCACTGCCGCATGGATCTGTGGCCGCGCTGCCTCCAGTTGGCCCATGACCGCGCCCAGCCGGCCGTCGAGCTCCGCAGGATCTATCTGCATCATGGCAACGGCGCCGGCCACCAATCCCAGCTGTGCGCCCATCACCATATCCACGCTGCCCTCAGTGATGTGCGCGGCCGCATCAAGACGGTCAAGCAACTCACGCCGTTGCGGCGTGAGGCGGTCAAACGCGCCTGAGGCCACGTACTCCTGCATCCGCATTGCGGCGTCAGGAGCAGCACCGGCGTTCTCCACCTCGGTGACGCGGCGTCCGGTTGCCGACCGCAGCCACTGCAGCACCTGCCGCCGCTCGGCGGCGGTCAGCTCGGTCCGCAGCGCGTCCATGACGGTGACACCCATTGCCCCCGGATCAAATGCCGCCGGGACGGCTTCAAGCATCAGATCGACTGCCACCGGCGGCACATCTCCGTACATCTGTGCCAGCGTCTCCGGGCTCTGGAGTTGTCCAATGAACGAGTCCATGAACTGAACAAACTGGTGTTCAGCCCCACACTCGCGGTAGATCTCTTCGCCTGATTGTGCAGCAACGTAGGTAGGTGCGAATACAAGCAAAACCGCAACACAGAAAACCAGACCGGTCCTCTTCATAGCAGTACCCTCGCTTTTGAGGGTGATCATAGTCTGGTTGGGGCGAGCTGTCTATCTGTTATTACGCCGATACTGGGGTCGTTTCGGGTCCGTCGGTGCAAAGCGCTTGACGTAACCCCGGATTCCGCGGGACTCGCCGGAAGCCTACTCTTTTCCCGCTTGTGCCCTATGACTTGACCTCTTGTCCGGACCGCCGAAGCTTTTCAGCCTTTTCGCGAACACATTCGAGCTGCTCTTTGGTTGCCTTACCTTTTATTGCTCGAGGTTCACGGCGTTGAAATGCCGGATCTTCTCCTAGTGCACGATATGCTTGAAGGTCCGGCTTACAACCAAATCGACCGGTACTGCTCCTGTATGCTTTCTGGTGCCTCCGCCACCTCGGCTGTCGAAAGTGCGGAAACGACCGGCAGAAAGTAGCCTTTGTCGAAGTCACGAAACAGGCCAGCGACCAAACACGGAACTCCTCGTCGAAACACCCGCCGATGACCGAGGTGTCGAGGTACACCCGTTGCCGCTTCACTCGTAGAACGTCCGTATTGATCGTGTCTGGGTCAAGTACCGTCCCGGGGGCGCGTTGTGCCGGGCTGTCTATCCGTTGCTACGCCCCGTACCGGCACTCCTCACCGACTACCTGCATCAGATATCGCATCCTGCCAACGCCGGTTCCTGCCGCGAGCGACCCGGCGGTGGTGATCAGGAGGCCGCCTGAGGCGCCGGCGCTCCGAAAGTCGTAGCTGACCTTGGCCCGAATCTCCTCAGGGCTCCCGTTTCTCAAGACCATTGGGGGAAGCTGCCCGCGGATGTACGCGTCAGGCATTGAGTGACGGATCAGCCCCGGGTCTACCTCAGGCCCGTAGTTCACCGCGCGGATTCCCAGCGCGTACTGCTGGTCAAGCAGATGTCCCATCGCGCTGTCCGAGTGCTGGTATCGCGTCGCGGGCGGATCTGCGTCGTGTGGGGCGAACTCGTTCATGACCGTCTGCAGGACCGGGGCACAGTACTCCGCGTAGAGCTCTGGATTGAAGAGCGCGCAGTTGTCGTCGGTGATCCACCAGCCGGGCCGGCTGGTGCCGCTGAACTCACGCAGGACGCGGTTGAGCTCCACCATCTTTGCCGCGAGCAGGTCACGGAACCGCACCATCAGCTCAGGATGGTCGTAGAACCAGAGGAATAGGTGACTCGGGTCGACAATCGAGGTCATGACGGTCGCCGGTCCGCGGCTCCCGGTTCCCAGAGCGGCGCGCGCTCGGCCCTCGCCGGCGCGTTGCTCCCACTCGGCTACGAACGCATCCGGCAACGCCCAGCTTCTGATCTCCGTACGCTCAACGGAATCGAGAATCCGATGGAGTTCATCCGGGGTGCGGGCTGCCGGAACAAACCACGGGGTGCCGCCTTCGCGGTACGCAAACTCGGCGCCAAAGAGGTTCTCGATCCGCTTTGGCTGATGCTCCCAGGTGTCCTCATCAAAGAACCGTTTGCCCACGTACCGCGCGGTAATTTCGTTGACGGCGCGATGGAGGCTGTCGCGGTAGGGCTTGTCACGGTAGTACCGCAACGTCGAAGGAACCGACTCGAACTCGAAGATCCAGTGGTCGTCCGGAGAGAAGGCGAGCGCACACCGCGGCTTCTCCGTCGTGAAGCCGGTGCATTGGTCATTCTCGGCCCAAAACGCCTCCGGGTCCAGGTTACGCGTTAGCTCTAGAAACTCGTGCTCGACGATCGACATACGGTGTCCCCCTCATTCGTGGTGCGACCGCCAGATTGACGGCGCAATGGAGATGCGGTCGAATACCGCCTCGAACGAGGAATCGAGCGGGCTGCATGCGTAGAACCCGATCGGCGCGGGGTGAGCCGGCGCGTCGGGCGGATCAGTGCGGCCCATCTCCGCGGTGGTCTCTCCCAGCCTTGAGAGGTGAAAGACCCGCATCTGCGCAAACTCGTTGCCGTCAGGTGAAGACTCCAGCAGAAAGTCCGGCCCGCGGCGGCTGAGCCGGTACCAGATCTCACCGCATGACCGAATGTCCACCGTGGCCCAATCCGAGTAGCCGTGGTTGGTGACCACGCTCCCCAGCCGGGAGAACGCTTGGCCGTGGTACTCGATTGACGCCTTGAACCAGCAGTCGCTGTCAATGTAGACGGCAAGCCCACACTGATCAAAGAGCGAGCGGTACTCGAACTGCACGCGTGCCGTGAGCGTTACGTTTGCCGGTTCATCCCACAGGAGGGCGTGTGCGTTGTCGTTCCTGAATCCGTAGAAGGTCCGCTGCCAGAAATCAGTATGTGGGTCCGTGGTGATGCGCACCGCATCAGAGCTGACGTGGTGGCGGGATGGTTCGTTGAGCCAGGCGGCGTTGTTGAGGTCGATCCGCATAGGGTATTACTCTACCAGGTTGCGCAGGGTGAAGGGAAGCGTCTGCCATGGTCGCACAACACCACAAGGAGACTCCCTGATGTTCACCAAGAGACAGGCGCCGGCGATAATGCCGCGGGCCGGAGCGGATCCGAGCGCCACCGACGACTTTGGCTGGAGCGAGCGGTGAGCGGCCCAATCCGCGCCGTGGGCGGCAACACCAATCCGTTTGACATCGCGGCGCTTCGCCGGCGGTTTTGAGGAGGTGGGCACGGATGATCGCAGTCTTGCTTCATGGCGACGAGAGCACGAGACGTACTTCACCCGCGAGTTGGTTGACCGTGACCGGCACTTCACGCCGCGGATGCCGGTGACAAAACACGACAAAAAAAGTTCGAAATAAATGCGCTATATGTGGTGTCTTCTCTTGCCGATGCACTAGCTGTAGGGTTACACTTCTACGCCGAAGAGACTGAAGGAGGGGGAGACCGTGAGCGAGCAAGCGACCATTTTGAAGCCGGCAGCATTTGTTCGGCCCAGCGAGCCACATGAGGCGGCAAACGCCGCACTGCCTGAGTGGATCATCAAGCGAGACGGGCGGCAGACGTCGTTCGATGTGATGCGGATTCAGCGGGCGGTTCAGCGCTGCTTTGATGCGGTGGGGAGCACGCCGGAGACCGGCGCTGCGGAGATCACGACGCAGGTGGTGAATGTGGTTGC
>CAYTGY010000154.1:0-7984 GCA_964437265.1 uncultured Spirochaetaceae bacterium
GGATCAAGCAGCACCTGCGGATCAAATCCTTCTACGGTAACTCGATGAACGCGGTAGTATAGCATATCAATAGCAGCATGTCTAGTTAGAGTTATTGGAGTTTTACCATCACCCGCAATCCCTCACATTTCGAATTGCTGTGTTCTTTGTTGCCGGTCTCGAGTCGTACTATGCGGGAAAGATCAAGGCCACATGGGTCATCGCCGGGCCCACGGCTGCCGGCATTCTGTTCATGCTGTTGAGTCCCAGCTTGGCGTTTCTCTGGCCGAAGCTTCCCTATTTGAACCTCATTCTATTGGTGAATCTTTTGGTTTCGATCGTCATTGTGCTCCGCAGCGAGCGCGAGAGTGCGGTGATGCTGATTCCGGCGATCTTGATTTTGGCCGCCTTGCTGGAGATGGTGATCTCGCAGTTCGCAGGGATTGCCGGGGCGTCGCTTCTCAAGGGTGTCGTTCTCTACGCGGCGGTTCTGTTTGGTGCGCAGTTGATGCGCGAGTACTGGGGCGTGTACCGTGAGCGCGAGCTGTTGGAGAGCAAGTACAACCGCGACCCGCTCACCGGTGTCTACAACCGCCACGTCATGGAACAGCTGGGACCGCGACAGGATGATGTGCTTGCCATGATCGACCTGGACGGTTTCAAGGCGTTCAATGACGCCGAGGGCCACGAGGCCGGCGACCGGTTTCTCAAGGACTTCGCGAAGCTGCTCGTCGACAGACTGCGGCACGAGGACGTCGTAATCAGATACGGCGGTGATGAGTTCGTGGTCATCGCACGAGGCGCCTCCACCGATGACATGGCGCGAATCATGGGCCGCGTTCGCGGTGTCCTTCCCACCCTGTCTAAGAACCGGGACGTCGACATGTCCTACGGCATCACCGCAGGCCCAGGAAGGAATTGGGGTGTGACGGAAGCGGACAGGCTCATGTATCAGATGAAGGCCGATCATCACACGCAGCGAGCCCGCGCTTGAGGAGACAGTATTGCCTACCTGAGCGGTGTCCTGGATGCCGAGTACCTGGGCGTGACCATCAGTCGCGTGTAGGCGGAGCTCGGGGGGTGCGTCTCCGGGTGGTGGGAGAGCCACCGGCTCGGTGTGAACCCGCGGGTGAACCCGTAGTAGGCGAACGGCTCAACCGATTCGCGGTCGCGCGAGAGAATGTGGGTGGGCACCGAGACGCTCGGCTGATCCGCTTTCAATCGATAATCCTAGCACGATTGCCGGTAGGACGAAAGTGCTACTGCAGCTGCAAAATCCGAAGGCCGTCGGCTGTAGAGACGAAGAGATGCTCACCGTACAGACGACTGAGCTGGGGAGCCTGGCTCAGAGCTTCGCTGTATCCAATTGGCTTTGGATTGGTCGGGTCGCTGACGTCCAAGACTGCAACGTGTTTGGTATACGTCCCCGGGGATGTCTCGATTGTTGTTCCGACGAACGCGTACCCGCTCTCGACCGCAATGCCGTCTGCACTTGGATTCGCACCGTCCGGCTCAACAGGGCCGTACTTCGATAAGTAGTCTCCACTGGTCGAGTCGATGTTCACCGTGAGCATCCCACCGAGTGCATCCGTGATGTACGCGAATGATCCGGAGACCGCGAAAAACTCAAGCGACGTTGCCACACCGTCTGCCTCATCCTTGAGGAACGCCTGAGTCGGGTCTGCGATGTCTACTACCTTGAGCGTCGTCCGCTGAAAATACGACCCATCGATGACATAGGCGATTCCGCCTCGGATGATTATGTCGTTCATACCGCCGTAGTCCGCGTCAATGATTCCCACGACCTGTGGGCTGGTTGGGTCGGCGATATCGAAGATCTCGAGTCCCGCGCTACCGGCGGCAAAGGCGTAGTCACCCTTTACATCGACGGTGGAGAGGTATCCCGCCATTGCGCCGATCTCACCTGCGACCGCCGGCGCCGATGGGTCGGCGATATCGACGATCTTCAAGCCGGCCGACCCCGCGGCGACAACTACGTACTCACCGGTCAACGCAAGCCCGTTCGCGCCATCGATTGCGGCTTCCCCGGCCGCGACCGGGACCGTCAGGTCACGCACATTCAAGACCTGAAGCCGATCTGGGGTGTCAGCCGTGACGTATGCGTACCCATCTCGAGTCCGAACGTCTGAGACTCCCGATGCCACGTACTCTCCGATGACCGTCGGTGTTCCGGGCACGTTCATGTCGACCGTCTGGAAGGAACGCGTGCCCGACGCGAGGCATACCATTGTGGCGCTCGTTGCCGCCACGCCGGTCGGCCGGCCCGGGGTGTCAATGGAGTACACGTACTCGGGGTCGGTGAGGTCCGTGGTGTCGTAGAGGTGAAGCTTGAACTCGTCGACCACATATACCCGAGAGCCGATCACGGTGAGGTCCGCTGCGTAGCCGGAAATGGTCTCTCCGGTCTCCTCGCTCTTCCCGACGTTTGCAAACGCGCTTGGATGACCAGAGAAGGTGTAGAGCTGGAGTTCGTCCGGTGGTTCGAGGTCCATAGGAACCTTTGAGATCGTATAGATCGATGTACCATCGGTTGCTACCACTTGGGGCACGTACTCGTCCATGGCAGGAGTGTAGACCGCTGCCGTCCCGAACGTATTCAACGTGAACGGATACTCGAGAAGCGAGTTACTGCCGACAACATACACGTATGAGTCTGTGCCGGCGGCATTGACCGCGACGCTCTTGAAGAGGTATGACGCATCCTCGTGGCTGTCCACGGTGACCGGTGTCGCCGGAGTCGACACATCTATGGCAAAGAGCGTTGTGCCGCCGGCGCGATCGATCACAAAGAGAATGCTGTTGGACGTATCCAACGCGAGGTGTCGTGCGTCGGTGATCTCGGTGCCGGTCTCACCCGTGTAGGATGCAACGATCGCGGGCGAGGCCGGGTTGGAGACATCGATGATTCGAATGCCGCCGGCGCGGTCGGCCACATAGGCATAGGAACCGTCGGTTTCAATATCCGCTGCGTCGGTCGTGCTGACCGAGCCGACCTCCACCGGCGCGTCCGGCTCCGCGATGCTCAAAGCAATCATCCCACCTGAGCCGGCGGCTGCGTAGGCGTAGTTGCCGGAGACGGCTATCTTGGAGAGCGAGTAGTCGGTGAGGATGCTGCTGACCCGGTTTGCGGCGGCCGGAATCGCCACGCTCCGCGCCGCGTTGTATGTGGAGAGCTCCGCACCCTCGAGGGCCGGTTTTACCTTGTAGTAGTACCACACGCCCTCGCTGATGCCGGTGTCCGTGAATGAGGTGCCGGAGATAGTCCCGGTGTAGTTGCTGTACGGACCGTCGGGGGAGGTGGCGCGGTAGACCTCGTACTCGCCGGCTCCGGCGATCTCCTGCCACTCGAGCTCAATCTTGCGATACTCGCCGCGGACCCGCGGGGCAAGCGTGAACGGTGAGAGCGGAATTGACCGGATGTAGTTGGACCAGAAGATTGGCTCGCCGTCTGCATTCGCGCTGAGCACAAACGTGTGGAGCGCCCCGTTGGCCAGCCCGGTGAGCTCGTAGCCAACCTCAGTGACATCAACTGAGCTGCCATAGGATCCGCTTGGGAGCGTACCGTTGTCCGTGTAGTAGATGGTGTAGGAGTCCGCCTCAGGTAGTGCTTCCCAATCAAGCGTTACCGACTTGTTGCCCGGTTCCGCGGTAAACGACGAGAGCTGACTCCCGGAGTACTGGAGTGAGATGGAATCGGATGCCGTATTGTCGTTCCAATCCGTCACGGTGACCCGAAGCTCAATTGGGCCGGTAAAACCAACCGTGCTGAAGGTAAACTCGAAGGTGTCCTCGCTGAGGATGGTGGTGACGTCCGGACTGTCCTCGAGCAAGACGCCCAGCGTTCCTGAGACGACGTAGGTCAGAAAGCGAATCTCACCGTCGGCGTCCTGGGCTGTTCCGCTCACCGTGACCGTCTGGGAGTAGACCTCGCCGTCTTCGGGGCTCGTGACGGAGACGAACGGCAGCGAACCGTCTGAAAGCTGCTCCGCGACGCTCATGTCAATTGGCGTGGGACAGCCCAGGGTGATCAGCGCGGCGACCACTACAGTCGCGGTAGCGATTCCTCGTCCGAATCGGCCTCCGGTCAGCAATATCATCTGGTTCCCCCTCTCTCCGGTATGAAGATAGCCCTCAGCGTGATATTCTACCATTGGGATAGCCATTTGCGGAGGGGGATTATGCGACGTATAGCGCTGTTGTTGGTGTTTTTCTTTGCGTGCGTATGGGGGTATGCACAGACCACGCGGCCGGATTTGGACAACTATTACTACTACCCGTTCTCGTTCGGTGCGGGATACCGGCAGGTGACGCCGTTGGGGGACTTTGCCGCCGGCTTTGCGGTCCATGAGTTCGCCGGCACCGTGCGCGTACCGTTGCCCACCGGGCCGCTCTGGCACGCCGTAGGCAAGGTTGGTCTGATCCGGTATGACTCCCAGGATGAAACCCAGCCGCGGAAGTGGGACCACCGTCACGTGTATTTTGCCCCCGGTATGGGGCTTTCCCATCGATTGAGCAAGGAGTTTGAGATTGGAGCCGATCTGGCGCTGGGGCTCACGCAGTCGGTCTATCCCTACGCGCTTGACCAGCCGGTAGGTGCAATCAATTTCCTGGCGGCAGCCGAAGCCAAGCTCACGCTGAACCCGTCGTTCAACGTATCAATTGACATCAATCCTGCGCTGCGATTCATTCGGTCGTTCAGCCCCTTCCACGACTACGATGGTTTTTCGTTTGGATTTGGCATCGCCGCTCACTATCGCTTGGGGCGTGATCCCGACTCAGCGGAGTCGCTCATTCGCGCCATCCGGTTCGGTGAGATCGAGCTGCCGGATGCGTTTTCGGCGATGCAGAGCTACTACGTGGACAACCCGATCGGTCGTGTGACTATCACCAATACCGAGCGCTACCCGGTGGAAGACCTGCAGGTTGCGTTCTATCAGAACGGCTTCATGGACAGCCCTACGCCGTCTGAGCGGATGCCGGTTCTGGAGCCGGGCGAATCGGCCACCGTGGAGCTCCACGCCTCGTTCAACGAGGAGGTGTTTGCCAGGGAGGGGGTAACTCCGCTCACCGGTGAGATCATCACCACCTACACCGCCCGCGGGCGGCCGGGGGAGCAGCGCCAGTCGGTCACCTACGACCTGCATGACAAGACCGCGCTGACCTGGGACGACGATCGGAAGGTTGCCGCATTCGTCACGCCGGCGGACAGTGCGCTGCGCAACTACGCGAGCTTTGTCCGGCGCGTGGGGTCTGAGGCCACACTCGCGGGACTGAGCGACAAGTTGGAGATCGCCATTCAGCTTTACAACGGTCTTGCGGAGCTGGAGATTATCTACCAGGAAGACCCCACCTCACCGTTCACGGAAGTGCAGCAGAACGATTTCATGGTGGACTCGATCAGCCTCCCTCGGGATACACTGACCCGCGCCACCGGCGACTGCGACGATCTCACCGTCCTCTATGTGAGCCTCCTGGAGACACTTGGTGTGGAGACCGGCTACATCACGGTCCCCGGGCATATCTACGCGGCGTTCAACACCGGCGTCATGTCCCGTGACTATCGCCAACTCCATCCCAATAGGGAGATGGTGATCGACATAGACGGCCAGGCGTGGATCCCGGTAGAGGTGACCTTGATCGGACGTGATCACTTCATGAGCGCGTGGCAGACGGGGGTGCGCCTCTGGACACAGGCCGCTGGAGACTCGGCAGCGCGGAACCTGGTCCTCACCGGAGAGGCGCAGGATACCTACCGTGCCGTCGGGCTGCGCGAGCGCGACCTGGGGTTGCAGTATGGAGATGAGGGCGAGATCCGGGCGGCTTTTGTGGAGGACCGTGATCGCCTGGCAAACACTATCCTAGAGAGCTACCAGCAGGAGGCGGAGGAGCGGGACACCGCCCGAGCGTGGAACAGCTACGGTATTGCCGCAGCCCAGCTTGATCGCCTCAGTATCGCCACCACGGCGTTCCGCCGGGCGACCTATCGTGACTCAGGCTCGCTCACGCCGCGGATCAACCTTGGTTCGGTGTACTACCTGCGGGGCAACTACACGCAGGCGCTCGGCTCGTTTCAGGAGGCAGAGCGGATCCTTCGTGACCGCGGCAGAGATACCGGAAGCTCAGTTCTGGCATCGGTTCTGATCAACGTCTCAAAAACGTACTACGCGCTTGGCAACTACGATCGCGCGGAGACCTACTTCGCCCAGGCAAGTGAGCAAGATCCGGATCAGGCCGCGGAGCACAGCTACCTGGCAAGCGTGGACGCCGACTCCACCACCGGCCGTGCCTCCGACGCCGGCAGTGCGCCTGAGATTCTGTTTGTGGATGAGCAGGAGGAGTAAGCCCCGCTTCCCGGGCTGCCGGCGTCCGCGGCACCGAGTTCTTTGTTGGGTACGGCCGGACCATTGAGGATCTTCCGGATCTCTGGCTCTGTGTGAACGAGGGGTCGGTGGAGGTGACCGTACCGCAGACCGGGGAGTCGACCGTGGTCCCGAAAGGCGAGGGCGTCAACATCCTTGCCGGCATCCGCGTCACCGACCCACGCTTCTACGAGTGGACCACCGAGCTCAACTGGAACTTTGACCCGGACTCCGGGGAGGTGATTGATGAGACCGACCTTGATCAGGCGTACGCCGATCTGCTGGACCAGGACTATGACTAGGTCGACACACGCTGTGGTCCTGGCACTGCTGTTAGTCGCAGGCGCCGGGTTCGCGCAGCATGCTCCCGGGGACGGGGCCCCGCTGTTGCCGTCCCCGGCGTTCGAGCTTGGCGGCCACGCTCGCGTCTTTGCGGACGCCGGTGATCTCTCCGGCATGCTCGAGTACCTCACGCGTTTTGAGACCGACCGCATGGTGGACAACGGCGAGGAGTTTCTCTATCACGCGCTTGCCGCCGGCGGCTACTACCGGCTCCACCGGAATGTGAAGGTGGGGGCGTTCTATCGGCTGCAGTTCGGCGCCAGACACGATGAGGACTGGATTGAGGTTGACGGGCAGTGGCTCTGGCGCGACACCGCAGGCCGCGCTGAGCACGTCTTCATGGCGGATGCTACTCCGCGTCTTCTGCTGAGGTTCCTGCCGGAAGAGAGCTGGGTGCTAGCCGTGAAGAACCGGTACGAGCTCACGGTCTTCACGCAGGATGCAGAGCGGACAATGCTTCATTCGCTCCTTGTTCGGCCGGGCCTGACCTACTTCCATCTCAGGGATCGCGAGCCGGTCTTCAACGCTTCGCTTCAGTACGCCACGTACTGGTCGCTCAGCTTTGGTGAGGTGCCGTGGTACCGCCACGGTCCCTATGTCAACCTGCTCTACCACCTAAGAAGCGGTCTCTCGGTTGATCTGAGTCTGGGCCGACAGTGGATCTACTGGAGCGAGTCTGCCGACTTTGACGCGGCCTGGCCCAACAACACCTATGCCGAGCAGATCCATCGCGCGTGGACCGTGGACGCCGGGGTGATCTACCGGCACCGGTAGGCCGTCCTGCCCGCGTCCGCATCGCCCAAACCACGTTCACCATTTTGGTGGTTATGGTATATATTCTTCATATATCCAATATGCGCCCATCGCCGTTCCGGTTGTCGGTGAGGACGGAGGGACCACCGGCGTTGCCGTCACCCGTCATGGGCGCCGGCCTACGGGCGCCGCGTTGCGTGGCGCGGCTCAAACTCGGCGTACGTGAACGTACCTGGGTAGCTGCTGTCCATCCAGTCTTTGGGGTAGCCGTGCTCGGTGGCGAGCGCGTCAGTGAGTCTCTGCCACGCGTCATCCGGCAGATCCCAATCTCCGGCAACCAGATTATCCGCGAGTTGCTCGGTGGTTCGCGCACCGATGATTGGGGCGGTGACCCGCTTGTCGTGGAGCAGCCACGCCAGTGCAACCTGCGCAGGGGTCTTGCCCACTTCGCCGGCGACTGTGACGGTGAGGTCCACCAGTTTGAGTGCGCCATCCCACCAGTACCGTGGGAGGTACATTCGCGCCATGAC
>CAYTGY010000155.1:0-7979 GCA_964437265.1 uncultured Spirochaetaceae bacterium
GAGGCTCCGGTATCGCGCCGGACTTCTGGATGCTCTGGCCAATTCCCAGACCGAACACGCCGCCATGGGATAGGGCCCGCTGAGACGCAAGCACCTGGTACCCGCTGTTGAGCGGAAATCGCTCCGGCTCCAAGAACGCCAGGATTCGCATCACCCGGTGCTCTCTGGTGAGCAGCAGGATGACGGTGAGCGGCGTCAGGAGGATGCCAAGACTGATGAAAAACCGTAGCCGCACGCGGGCAGCGAACAGCATCAGCAGTGCGGCAAAGATGACAAACACTGCAGTAGAAAAGTCGTTCTGAAGGTAGATCAACGCGGCGAACACGGCCACCACAATCAATGGGGGCACAAGCGAATTCAGGGTGTCGTCCAGGCGATTCTCTTTCCTGGCCAGAATTGAGGCAAGATAGAATACAAGGACTAGCTTCACCGCCTCAGACGGCTGGAAGCTGTACCCGCCTACGAAAATCCAGCGTCTGGCACCAAGCGCCTCGGCGCCGATGCCGGGAACAAAGGTCAGAATCATGAGCACGAGGGCCAGCAGCAGCATCACGGGAGTCAGCTGCGCAAGCCGGTCCAACGAGATCCGCGCGGCGATCAGCCCCCCAGCGGCGCCGAACAGCGCAAGGAGCGCTTGGCGGCGGACAAAGTGGAACGGATCGCCGTTCAGGTTGCCCGCCCACACGTACGACGCAGAGAAGAGCGCGGACAGCCCAACGCCCACCAGCAGCGCCAAGGCAAGGAAGAGCAACGGATCTCCCTTCCCGGTCCCAGGGGCCGGCTCAACCGCAAATCGGTCACTCATGCAGCACCCCCGCCGCGCCGTTCAAGACCGGCACAAGCCGTTCCAGCTCGTACGCGCGGGACCCCTTCAAGAGCACGAAGTCCCCTGAGGAGACGTTGCTCGCGATGTCCTTGACCAGACCGTCCCACTCCTCGGTGGAGAACCTGCGGACGCCGGAGAGATTGCGCACCGCCGGTTCCCACTCGTCTCCGTAAAACCACAGGAGATCCGGCCCGGCCTCTCCTGCGCGCACTGCAACTCTCTGGTGTGCATCGGCGGAAAACGCGCCAAGCTCGCGCATGCCACCAAGCACCACGAGCCGTCGTCCCTGATGTGGCACCCGAAAGAAGGAGGTAAGCGACGCCTCCATCGATTCCGGATTGGCGTTGTAACAGTCTTGCATGATCTTGACCGGCCCCTGAATGAGCTCACCACGTCCGAACGCCGGGCGAACAGACGACAGCCCCGATAGAATCGCCTCCGGACCAACGCCCAACTCGCGCCCAATCGCAACCGCACCCAGGGCGTTTTGGACCATGTGATCACCTGAAAACAGTATCCGTGCCGCGCCCCACTCGAACCGGAGCAGCGTACCTCCATCCTGAAGTCGCTCAGACCCCAAAAACCCGGGCGTAGAATCGGGTCCGTACAAGACCACGCGGCCGGCAACACCGTCTGCCAAGAATGCCGCATACTCGTCCTGTTCGGGGATGAGAGCAACTTGTTCGCCGGAAAAGGCACTAAACACACGGCGCTTCTCATGCGCAATACCGTCACGCGATCCAAGCAGACCGATATGCGCGGTACCGATGTTTGTTACCAACGCCACGTCCGGACGCACCATCGCTGCAAGCTCGCCAATCTCGCCTGCCCGGTTCATCGCCAGCTCGAAGACGCCGTAGCGATGCTCAGGACGAGCGCGAAAGAGCTCGAGCGGCAAGCCGACATCGGAGTTGAAGTTCCCTCGGCTTGCCAGCGTGGGGGAGTCCTGGCTCAGAGCAGCGGTCACCAGCTCCTTGGTGGTCGTCTTGCCGTTGCTGCCCGTAATCGCCACTCGCGTCATCGAGTAGCGGTTCAGCCACTGCGCCGCGAGTTCTGTAAGCGCGGCAAGCGGTGAACGAACCGGCAGAAGCTGCATGCCGCTCGCCGTCCGTCGGCGCTGAATGGCGTCCTCACGGACCAGAGCGGCAACAGCGCCCCGGGACGCGGCGTCGTTCAGGAAGCGGTGGCCGTCGGTGCGCTCACCGGAGAGCGCAACAAACAGAGAACCGTCCGAACAGCTCCGTGAATCTATCTGCACATTGGTTATCAGCAGGGAATCCGCGGCCTTGGGGGGGCCGGCGTCCAGCAGCCCGACGTCACGCAGCGACGCCGCCGCATCTGAGACGGAAAACAGCACGTCGCTCACGGCGTCCCTCCACCACCGGGGACCGTGACCCACTCGATGCGAGACGGATCAATGAGCTCCAGCCCAAGCTCCTCCGTGGCGATCCGGTGGATCCGGTCGGGCCGCTCCAGTATGGTGATACCGGTGATGAGTCGCTTGTTCTCCTCAAGAAGCCGTTGATGCTCGCCCTCCAGCTCTCCCAACTGTTCCTCCAGCACATGGTGGCGATACGCCATGAACACATTGGCAAAGAGGAGAAACGGTATGGCGACCGCCAGGAGGATTGCCACGCGACGTCTCACGCTGCTTCCTCCATGACGCGCTCCAGGACTCGGAGCTTGGCGCTGCGCGCCGCAGGGTTTGCGCCCACTTCTTCATCTGTCGGCACGATCGGCTTCTTTGTTAGGGTCCGCCACTGCGACTCCATTGCACGAACCCGGAATTCGGTCTTCACAATCCGATCCTCGAGCGAGTGGAAACTGATCACTCCCATCCGCCCGCCCTGGGCAAGCATTTGGGGAACCAGCTGCACCGTGCGCTCTACGCGTTCGAGCTCTCGGTTCACGGCGATCCGAAGCGCCTGAAACGTTCGCGTAGCGGGATGCACCTTACCGTGACGATACGACTTCGGAACGCTTCGCCAGACAATCTCCTCCAGGCGAGCGGTAGTGGTAATGGGACTCTCGCTGCGCTCCGCGCAGATTCGCCGAGCGATTGATCTGCTGTACCGCTCTTCGCCATAGTGGTAGATGATTGATGCAAGATCCTCTTCGGACGTTCGAGCGATCACGTCTGCCGCGCTCAGGACCCCAGCGGATGCGTTGAGTCGCATGTCAAGCGGCCCGTCCGCTCGGAACGAAAATCCGCGACCGGTTGTGCGCAGGTGGTACATGGAGATGCCCAAGTCCAGGAGCACCCGATCAGGAGGTGCCCCGGTGTAGCTTGAGAAAAACGTATCGGACCAGTCGTGACGCAACTGCACCCGGTCTCCGAACGGCCGAAGCCGCTCTCCGGCGCGAGCAAGAATTTCCGCATCAGCATCCACACCAATGACGCGAAGATGCGGAAACTGCTGCAGGAAGCAAGCCGAATGCCCGCCCTCGCCAACGGTACCGTCGATCAACAGACCGCGACCGTCCGCCGGTTGGAGCATAGAAACTACTTCTGTTGCCAATACCGACATATGAACCGCGTCCATCAATCCCCCGTCAGAACGAGACGAGCCCTCCCAGTTCTTCGGCCGCCTCCTGCAGCTCCGCTTCACTCTCATCCTCGTATGCCTGGTAGGCAGCCGAGTCCCAGATTTCCATGTACTTCTCCATCACGAGCACCGTGCACTCGCGGTTGACACCGGCGGACTCCTGCAGCGACTTCGGGATGTTTATCCGTCCGGACTTGTCAATCTCAACCTCTTGAGCGGGAGCAACAATCCGACGTTGCAGCAACCGGCCGCGGCGGGAGAACGGCGAGGAAGCTCCCATGAGCTTCTCTGAAAACGACCGCCACTCTGCCGGCTGAAACAGCCACAGACAGCGGTCCACCGAACGCGTGACCACCAGTGACGTCCCGGCAATCTGGCTTCGCACGCGCGTGGGAATGAGCAAACGCCCCTTTTCATCCAATGCGAGATGGAATTCACCCGTGTTCATCCCATTCTCACCACGTTCCTCTATTTATTCCCACTTTTCCCCACCGCAGGAACATTGTACCCTCCAATCGTCAGGTGTCAACGCAGGTAGACAGAATAGGTGCTTGAGAATTATCACGTTTACTGAGAAGTGCTACATGGATGTTAAGTAGCTGGATTACTGAACGGTAGGCAGGCTTGCAGAGAACGGTGAACGTTTCCGCTGCCCCGAAAAGACGCGATAGTCTATCTCCGGGAAGATGCTGTGCGCCCGCTCCGTCTGAGTCAGCCACTCGGTACCCACAGGACCTCGTCCGAGCGCCTCGTAGATCCGCCCAACCGCTCCCACATGCTCTTTCACACGGTTCACGGCGTACGTTACCGCGGTTCCCGCCCGGATGATGAACGGCCAATCTGAGGCCTGACTGAGAAGCACCTCGCGGGCCACCTGGTTCAGAGCGCGGCGCTTCAAGCCGCCCTCGTTTGGAAACCGCTCGGTCAGCTCGCAGATCCGCTCAATCGCCTTGTGGGTGTGACGCACAATCCAGTCGTTGGTTCCGTCCAGCCAGACCTCTGAGTAGCCCTTGGTGCCCCAGCTTGAGAACGCCGGTTGCGTGGTCTGGAACGACGTGGGATCACGTCCCAACTCAGACGGAGTGGTAAGATGCAACTCCTCTTCTTCGGCTATTCGGCGGATCAGCGCCTCAATCCACTGTGGTCCCTCAAACCACCAGTGACCAAACAGCTCGGCATCAAATGGACAGACAATTACCGGCGACTCATCCATCAGCGGAGTAAGGCGACGAATGCGCTTGAGCTGGTTGTAGATAAAGTTGTCTGCGTGTTCCACCACCTTGCGTCGTGCCGCATCAGGATCGTACAACCGTTTTCTGTCAGTCCTGCCGGTTACCGCGTAGTACTTGAAGCCGGTGTTGATACGCACTGAACCGTCCGGCAGATACGGGCCGATGTAGTCAAGCGGCAGATCATGTCCAATGTCTCTATAGAAATCACGGTAGGAGTGGTCACTCGGATACCCGTCCTCGGCGGACCAGACGGCGTCCGTTGACAAATGGTCCGCGCCCAACGCGATCACTCCGTTGGGACAACGCACCGGCTGGTACACCCCGTAGCGCGGTCGCTCGGAGGCGTACACGATTCCGTGTGTCGCCGTGAAGAAGTAATCGATCCCGTGCTCCTTCAGCACATCTTCCAGCCCCGGCGTATATCCGCACTCCGGCAACCAGAAGCCCCGGGCCGGCTTTCCAAACAGCCGCTGATGCGATCCCACCCCCAGCCCCACCTGGGCGTGCACCGATTGCGGATACAGCGAGTACAGCGGCAGATACGCATGCGTGGCGGCCGTGGCGAGCAACTCCACCTTCCCACGCTTGTAGTGGTAGTCAAACCCTCGCGTGATATCACGCTGGTACCGACCAATGAAATCGGAGAGGTTCTGCTCATGGAGATCGTGATACATCTTGGCGAGCCGGGCCATCTGCTCGTCGTGGCGATTGCGCTGGATCTCTCGCCGGGCAAGATCTAGGGCGTTCTCCGCGTAGGCCACGTATCGCGTCTGTAGCAGCTCGTCCTGAAGCATGGCCGTGAGCGTTGGAGAGAGAGCAAAGACCAGCCGGAACGGGACCTTGTCCGCCTCAAGGGCGCCAAGTACCCGCAGCAGTGGGAGGTAGGTCTCGGAAATGGCCTCGAAGAGCCAAGTTTCCTCGACCGAGCGTTCCAGCCCCGGATGCCGCACAAACGGCAAGTGAGCGTGCAACAACAAGATGAGTCGGCCCTGTGGCATATACGGCTTCACCTTAATGGAACATCAGGTCTTCATCAATGAGTGACAAAATGCGCTGCGGCAGATGGTCGCCGATCGGGCGCACATCCAGATCGTGTATTCCGGTATAGGCAAGGATCTCATCGGTAGGCCGCTCGGCACTATCATTGTTCTCAGCGGCAAGAGCGCCCCTGGGCGCGTAGATCACATTCGACGCGGCGAGCGCTTCCTCGCCGTCAGAGAATCGAACCAGAAGACTCAGACGATAGTGTGTCTGCTGCTCGGGCAGGTGGATATACCATCGGTTGTCCAGGACACCCACCGGGATATCGAATGATCCGAGCGACCGAGCGGCCGCCGCGTCGGCCGCGGGAAGCTGATGAACGCGCAGCCCGAGCCCGTCAAAATCATCGCGGCTACGAAACGCACGGACCTGAGCGTCCTTCACGTCCCAGTAGGCAAACGCCCACGCCGGATCGCGTAGCAACAGAACGATGCGAGTCTCATTGTACGTGTCCGGAACGTCGTACCCAGCCACCGCGTGTGCGCCGGCGGCGTCCGAGTCGTCAGGTGTGGCGCCTTCCGTTTCTGCCACGGCCGGAGGTTGCGGAGCACGAGACTGATACTTCGTTTCCTCAACACGGACGGGGTAGTTATTCGCGGCCTCGTGCTCGCGTCGAGACTCCTCGAACGCTTCCACGATCAGCTCGATCAACTCATCCCGGGGGGTGTCATCCGTATACTCTACCGCGTGTTCCTCCGCCAGGCGGCAGAGCGCCTCTCGCGAGGCATCGGCGAGGAGCTGGGCATTCATCCTGGCTTAACAGTAGGAGAAGCCCAATCCGATGTCAAGATTGCCCGCGGGACCCTTCTTGACACAGACGGCTCCCCCAACCTAAGGTCAGCCAACATGACCAGACGCGCGAAGACCGCCGTTGTTGCAATTGTCGTACTTCTCATAGCGCTCGTGCCGGGAACCGCAGATGCCCAGTCTACAGAGACGGGAATGCTTCCTATTCCAAGCGACGCATTGCCGTGGTGGATGTGGCCCATACTCCTGTTTGCGTTTACGCTTGTCTTGGGCGTCGTAGCGGTAATCGGTGGCGTGGGCGGGGGCGTGCTCTTTGTGCCGATAGTCGCTGCGGTGTTTCCGTTCCACTTTGACTTCGTCCGAGGCGCCGGGCTTGTCGTCGCGCTGTGCGGCGCCCTATCAGCGGCGCCACGCTTGCTCAGATCAAACCTTGCAAGTATTCGGCTCGCGATCCCAATGGCGGTCTTCGGCTCAGTTGGATCGGTTTTCGGAGCCAGGCTGGGCCTTGCGTTACCCACCAGCTTGGTGGAGAGCCTCCTGGGAGCCGTAATCCTGGCAATTGTGGTGTTGATGCTGCTCTCCAACAACACACAGGGCAGAACCCATGCAGCGGCGGACCGGTACGCCACCCTCCTCAACATCCGGGGCGCATACACCGACCCGACCGAAGATCGCCCGGTACAATGGGCGGCGACCCGCGTCCCTTTGGCACTTGTCTCGTTTCTGGCTATCGGCGTTCTTGCCGGCATGTTCGGCCTGGGCGCCGGTTGGGCCAATGTCCCGGCGCTCAACCTTCTTGTTGGCGTTCCTATGAAACTGGCCGTTGGCACCAGCGGGTATATCATCACCATGACGGCGCCGGCGGCGGCGTGGGTGTACATCACGAGCGGTGCCGTGCTACCCCTAATCGCCGTGCCGTCGGTAGTCGGAATGATGATTGGGACACGCGTGGGCGCGGCGCTCCTGCCGCGCGTCAAGGCGTCCGTCGTTCGCTGGGTGGTCGTCGGGATGCTGCTGGCGGCCGGTCTGCGCTCGGCAATCGTTGGACTCCAGGCACTGATTGGGTAATTTGCGGGGGACGAGTATGCACACTGATCGAGTTGAGAAGTCCATGCCCCAGTTGCTGGGCTGGATTGTGAAGGTTGGGCTGACCCTATCGCTGATCACGTTTGGTATCTATCTCACGGGGCATCTCGCGCCCCGCCCGGAAGCCGCCCGCGTGCCCCACTACTGGGAGCTTAGCGCCGGAGATTTCGCGGCCGCAACTAAAAGCGCTCGCGGCTGGGACTGGCCAACCGATCTTGCCAACGCAAGCGTCCTCGCCTTCGCAGCATTGGTTGTCTTTCCCGTGGGGTCCATTCTCACCATGATCGCAGCCGCAATCCTCTTCTTCCGCGATCGTGACTACGTGTATGTCCTCTTCTGCATCGCCGAAGCCACCGTTCTCTCACTGGCGGCAGCCGGACTCTTCGCGAACAGATAACACGCTCCACCCTGAGGACACACAGATACGCCTGAAGCCAAGCCGCTTCGCGACTTGGCTTCAGGAGTTTGGCCGCCGGCCAAACTCCAGCACCTGTTCACACC
>CAYTGY010000156.1:0-7916 GCA_964437265.1 uncultured Spirochaetaceae bacterium
GCGCGCGTAGGGCCGCAGGTCACGGGCGCGCTTGGCCGGCAGGATGTGGAGACCGAACTTCCGGAAGACCACCTTCTTCAGACGCTCATACCGTGGATGGAGCTCATCCGGAACGTCAATCTCATACTCCAGCCAGTCGACCTCCTTCTCATAGCCCAGCCGCTGCATGTGCTCCACGTAGTACGGGAAGTTGTAGATCATGGGCATGGTGCCCAGCTCATCAAAGCCCTCCACAAGCATCCCTTCCTTGTCCATGTCCGTGAAACCCATGGGACCGCAGACGTGCGTCATGCCAAGCTCGCGCGCCCACGCCTCCACGATGCCGAGTAGGGCATCGCTCACACCGGGATCATCTTCCATGTCGATCCAGCCAAAGCGGAGGCGCCGCTCGCCCCACCGCTCGTTCGCGCGCGGATTCAGGATTCCAGCAATGCGACCCACAATCTCGCCGCCCCGCTCGGCAAGCCAGAAGCGTGCCGTGCAGTACCGGTAGGCGGGATTGCGGTCCTTCCGGAGCGTGTTCCACTCGTCAATCAGTAACGGCGGGATCCAGTAGGGATGATCGCGATAGAGATCGTACGGATACTTGATGAACCGTCCAAGGTCGGCGCGGCTCTCCACTTCGCTGAGCGACAGCTGGTTTTCTTGACTCTTCTGCTCCATGACGTTCCCGGTACTGTAGCACCCCCGGGTGCAGATGACTACTACCGGCGGGCGCACAGTCGTCGCGGCATTGGGCAAACGGCACAAATCTCACTAATTGATTTTTTTGATTTAATGAAGTAAACTGAAAGGGTCCGAGATACCGGAGGGGACCATGAATCGATCAGCATCACCGCCAAGTCAACTGGATCTGGCATTGACCGTACTGAAGGAACAGCTCGAGGAGCTGGAACGAAAGGACCTCTTGGCACTCGCCGCCGAACGTAGCCGTCGGGAACAAGAGGAGCGTCGGAAGCAATCCGGCACGAACGGTGACGGTGCCTCCGCATAGGCACGGAGCTACCGCTCCAACTCCGGAACTCCGGTGGCCACGTAGCGATAGCTGTGCCGGTATGTGCCGCCGCAGAAGTGGTGGAAGAAGGCCGCTCCGCCGCACGCGTCAGCGAGCTCCAGCTCACCGTCAGCCGCATGCTCCTTGAGCGCCTGAACCACCTCATCCCGCGACATCTGTCGCAGTCGGGCCGCCATCGGCTCCGCGAGCTGGGAGAAGTCGATGGGCGATCCGGTGATGCTCCGCGGAGGATATGCGATCGCCGCCAGCACGTCCTCGCCCTCCACGGCTCGCAAATCGATGGGGATCTCGAAGCCCTGGTTGGGGTACGTTACGACGTACGGACCCGGCGCAAGGGAATACTCCCGCCGGATGGCCACGACTGCGCGAAAGAGCGCATCGTTGACATGACGGCCGTCAATGAAGCGAGCCGCCAACTGCCTGAACGGGATCTCACCCTCATAGGACATGACGTCCACGGGCGGGACCCGGAGCAGATCCTGGCATCGCCAATCGAGATACGCTCGCTTGATCGAGGCGTGCTCGCGTGAGGGATTCGGGGTCATCCGTACGCACCAGCATCCTTCTGAGCGCGTTCGGCCGGCCGGTCGGAGGAGCGAAACAGCCGTTCAGCGACGGTACCGACAAGCCAGAGCCCGCGTCGCGGCGTCTCCAGGAAGAGTATCAGCACCAGCATGACAATCACTGACCCCTGACTGCTCCAGATGGGAACATCCTGAGCCAGCCCATCGTACCAGAGCCACGTCTGTACCAGGTGCGGCGCGGTCACAGCGGTCAGCACACCAAACGCGATCAATGAAGGGATAACGACCGGCCGCGGGCGGAGACCGGCAGCCATGGGCTCAGTAGTCGGAACTGTCACCGCTACACCTCCACTCCTAGAAACACGCGAATGACGTACCCAATGCCAAAGGAGAACGCCGCCACTCCCAGACTGACACCGGCCATCTCCAGGAATCGCTTGCGGAAGTCAAGGTCCTTCGCCACGGATATGTAGTAGTTGAAGAAGAGGATGATCAAGACGGCGATGGCCAGCGTGACCGCAAGACAGACAAGAAAGTTGGCAATAAGCAGATACGGCAGCACCAGCAGAATGACCGTTACAATGTACGCAAGACCGGTGTAGGTGGCGGACTTCACGGCGGTGGCGGCCTCGCCTTCCGACTTCCGAGACAGGTACTCGCTGGCCGCCATGGAAAAAGAAGCGGCAATTCCGGTAATCAGTCCTGCCAGGGCGATAAGCCGCGTGTTCTGCAACGCAAACGTGAGCCCGGCCAACGCGCCGGTAAGCTCCACCAGGGCATCGTTGAGACCCAGAACGATGGATCCGATGTAGTCCAGTCGCTCTTCCTTGAGGATCGCAAGGAGCTCATGCTCGTGCCGTTCCTCGTCCGCCTCTATCTCCTTGGCCCGAGGAACGGCGCGAGAGATCATGTCGTAGTTGATCTGCGCCCGCTCCTCTCCGCGCTCCATTAGCTTGAGCCCAAATGTCAATCCAAGCACACGTGCGATCAGCGTGAAAAGGAACACTCGCAGCCGGCCCGGCTTGACATCCAGGCCCGTGTACTCCTTCCAGAACTCGTAGTGGCGGCGCTCGTCCTCACCAATCTTCTGCAGGATCTTACTGTTGTGCGCATCACGGGTCCGGTGGGCGAGACGCGCGTAGATGCGGTGTTCAGTGATCTCGTTAAACTGCGCAGTCACCACCTGCGCCCTTGTGGGACCATCGAGTGTGCTCATGCCCACATGGTATTCGGCGGCCCGTCCGGGGTCAATCCAGCAGCCAAGACGTGAGAAAAAGTGACGGAAACCTATTGCACATTGTTCTGTCTTGTAGTAGTATCCGCCTTCCCTACTCGACCGTGAGGTCGAACCCCGGTTTGGGGCTGGACCATACTGATACAGATACTGTGAACAACCAGGGAATTTGAGTCAGAGTGACACGTGCTCAAGCGACGCAGCAGTCTTGAGCAAGACATGATCCCATAAGTCTATTCAAAGCATAGACTTACAAAACGCAGCAAGAAACAGGTTGGCATGCCTCTTGCTTATTATAGTGCGTAGCGCGCGAGATCGGAGTCGATTTTGCGCGGCCGCCGGGATATCCGGCGGTACCGGGCAGAAGATACCCCCAACCTGAGGTGTGGACAAGACCCGGCTGGAGCCTGAAGAGACGGGCATCGACCTGAGCATAGATATGGAGGGTAACACCGTGGCTATGACAAAAAGAAACGCTTCGACCAGACAGGGACGGTACACCCAGGACGATGCAAACGTGCTGTCGACGTACCTCAAAGAGATCAACCAGATCAAGCTCTTGACCAGACAGGAAGAGGACTACTACGCGCGCCGGGCCCGTGAGGGCGAAGAGTCCGCGAAGAACGCGCTGGCCCAGGCGAACCTGCGCTTTGTGGTCAACGTGGCAAAGCGGTATCGGAACCAGGGCCTTCCGCTGTCAGATCTGATCAGCGAAGGGAACATTGGCCTTATCAACGCAATTGAGCGATTTGACCCGGATAAGGGCTATCACTTCATCTCATATGCGGTGTGGTGGATTCGCCAGGCGATCACAAAGGCAATCTACGAAAAGGCACGAATGATCCGTCTGCCGCAGAATCGCATCTTTGAACTGAGCCGCATTGAAAAGACACGCTCGCGGCTACAGGGAGAGAAGGGGAGAGAGCCGCAGATCCGGGATATTGCGCGTGCCCTGAATATGGAAGAGGAGCACGTGGCCGGGCTGGTGAATATTGCTCGCGATCATGTCTCGCTTGAGACACCGATCAGCCAGGAAAAGGACCCTACGCTTCTGGGCGACTTTGTGGAGGACACCGACCGGGCAACCCCGGAGGACACCACCATGGACAGCGCCCTGCGTGATGAGATCAACAAGGTGCTGGAGACGCTCTCTGACCGTGAGGCTGAGATCATCCAGTATCGATTTGGTCTCAACGGCAAGCAGCCGCTCTCCCTACAGGAGCTGGGTAACCGGTTCAGCTTGACCAAGGAGCGCATCCGGCAGATCGAGCAACGAGCCTTGCGCAAGCTCCGCGATCCGGACCGCAGCGAACGGCTTCGCTCCTACGTCGCATAGCGAGCGACTGTGCTATGCCGTGGGCGCCGCTACTCCGGCGCCCAATTACAGCGTCCAGATGCCGGTGAACTCCGGTACTCGAAGCAAACCACGGGCCGCCACACCGGCGGCCATCTCTTTTCCAAAGAAGAACCCCATCGACGCAGTTGCCTCGTCAATCGACGCAAACTCGTAGTCGGTCTGGACAACGCGCCGCGTAAACCCGTGCTCCTGTTCGAGGAGCTGGTAGAACTCGCTCAAGGCGGGAGCCGGAGCCTGCGGAAGGTCCACGCCTGTTCCGAGCGTCTCCACAAATACGAGCGTCTTGGCAGGAACGCTGCCGGGAACCGGCGCGCCGGGCCCGGCCGGACGATCGCCCAGTTCACGCAACGTTGCCAGCGCACCGTCCACCAGCCGGCGCGTCACGTCAGCCACATCCCCGGCATGGTCCACCGCAACGTGACCAAAGCTCCATCCCTCAACAAAGATGCCTGGGGCGGCAAACGCAGCCTCAGGAACAGCGGCTATTCCGGGCGGGAGCGAGAGGTTATCTGCCGGCTCCAGCGTGAGTCGATCCGTCCACGGCGCCAGATTCGCCCGTGCGCGCTCGAGCATATGCTGCGAGCGGTCAAACCCAAAGATGCGGCGGGCGTGCGGCGCGTAGATCCGGGTGACGCGCCCGGTACCGATGCCCGCCTCCACCACCACCGCGTCATGCCACGGTGCCGCGGCCAGGAGAGTGTTCGCGAAGTTCCCGTCAACATCCTCGCGGGAGACCAGCGCATCATACCAGCCGGCTTCGGTCTGGTAGATCTGGTACATCGACTTTCCTTCCGGTGGATGGTCCGCTGCTGAAGCCATGTCACCTCCTCCGGGACCGCGCTGCGCGGACAAGCGTGACGGTGTAGATCCCAAGTGCGATCCATATCAGCACGAAGCTCACCGCATGGACGGTGGTGAACGGCTCACCGTACACCACGGTACCAAGGAGCAGCATCAATGTGGGCGCCAGGTACTGGAGGAATCCAATGCGGGAGAGCGGGATACGGGTGGCGCCGGCACCAAAGAGCAGGAGCGGCACCGCGGTTGCCACTCCGGCGCCCGCAAGCAGCAGTGAGATGCGGAGCCCAGACCCGCCGGCGGCTACGCCCCCAAAAGCCCCCACCCCTCCGAACGCGCCGTTGCGGTGGATCAGCACCAACACAACTGCAGCCACGGGAGCCACAAACGCCATCTCCAGGGTCAGACTGACGCCGGCCGTCAATCGGCCTATCTTCTTGATGAGCCCGTATACTCCAAAAGAGAATGCGAGCCCCAGACTGATCCACGGGAAGGTCCCCAACCGGAGCGCGAGCACCAACACGCCAACCGCGGCAAGAGCCAGCGCCACAATCTGGGCACGCGTGAGCCGTTCACCCAAGACAAACACGCCCAGCAGGACGCTGACCAGAGGATTGATGTAGTACCCCAGGCTGGCCTCCACCAGACGATCCACAACCACCGCGTACGTGTAGATGAACCAGTTGCAGAAGACCAGCACCGCTGCAACGGCCACATAGATCAACCTCCGTGGCGCACGAAGTGTTGCCATCAGTGCCCGCCGGTACCAGATCAGCGACACAACGCCCATAAACACCGCGGACCACACAACCCGGTGCATCAGAATCTCCGTGGCGGGGACGGAGTCAAGCTGCTTCCAGTAGATGGGAAGCAACCCCCACAACAGATATGCGGCAAGCGCCGCAACGGTGCCGACCGTCAAACTGCGAGACGATGCGCCCGAATCGCCGGAGGCTTTGGTGGGAGCGTCTCTGTGGGACCGGTTGGTGCTCACGGGGGAGCACTCTGTCACGAAGCGTGGGCCGCTGCAAGCCCCGCGGGAGCCCAGATGCGGTGGCGCGCCACCCGTGCTACCATGGACCCATGCGCATCACCGTTCTGGTAGAAGACAAACCGGGACCGCCGGGTATGGGACTGATAAACGAGCACGGCTTGAGCCTTTGGGTTGAAACCGACGGGCGGCCGTTTGTCTTTGACACCGGGTGTGGCCCGGCAGCGGTTGAGAATGCGCGGTTGCTGGGGATCGATCTCTCCGAAGCCGCCGCGATCGTGATCTCCCACGGACACTATGACCACATTGGCGGTCTGGAGTCGATGGCCGCGGCGTGCCCGAATGCGGAGATTGTGGTGCGGCCGGAGACGGGAGTGCAGAAGCTGGTACGCGGGCCGGAGGGCGTGACCCCTGCCGGGGTGGACACCGGGCTGCTGGACAAGCTCGGCGAGCGTCTTCGGTTGGCCTCCGCCGGTGACCTGCTGCTCCCGGGAGCGTCGCTCTTGACCGACTTCCCGCACCGGTTTCCGCTCCCGGCGGACAACGAACGGCTGGTGCTGCGCACGGAGAATGCAGGCCCGAACGCCGGCACGCGTCGGCACGACGGTGGCGACCGGTACCATCCGGACCCGTTTGATGATGAGATTGCGGTGGTGCTGGAAAGCACGGCCGGTTCGGTTCTGCTCACCGGGTGCTCTCACCGCGGGATTCGCAACATTGTAGCTGCCGCGCGCGCCACCGCCGGAGGAGAGCTACACGCGGTGATTGGCGGGTTTCACCTGGTGAAGGACGCGCCTGAGATCCACCGTCAGGTTGCAGACGATCTCCGTCCGATTCCGCGCGTTATTGCGTGCCACTGCACCGGTGAGGAGGCGATCAGCGTCCTCAAGCGAGAGCTGGGTGAGGCTGCGGAGCGGTGCGCGACCGGCTCGGTCATCGAGCTGTGAAGCAAACAAAGTGCTGCGAGAATTGTGGAAACCGGCTCAGACAAAGCGGGTAGGCCCACGATTGATCTCCGCCGCCAGCCAGGACTTCATCAGGTAGAGTGCGGATCTGGCCGCCGCCGAGCGGTTTGTACGCAGCTCCGGCGGACCGGTTGGGTCAAAGTCCGTCACCGGGCCAATCTCTGCCAGGTATGAGTTTGCGAGCCGGAGATTGAAAGGGTTGGGGACCGTGAAGTAGGTGAAGAACGACTCGAGCCCTTGCATGAGATCCCGGTACTTGGTGGTCACCTCCGGGTACCGGACCAGCGCTCTCCGGCGGTCGTGGAACTGCTCCTCAAACTGCGCAAGCGCGTGGCGACACTCCGGATCATAGTGCCGCGCGGCGGCGCGGGCGGTGGAGAACGCCTCGCGGCACCGCGGCGGGACGGTGGATGACTCCAGCAGAAGAGACGGGAGCAGTGCTACATAGCGATCCAGGTGGTGGAGGACACGTTCACGCGGGGTGGTGGGCACCCAGTACGGACCCGTTGCGGCCGCATCCGCGTTCTCAGGCGCCGGTGCAACGGACAGTTCGGCGAGCGCCTCCGAGTACGCGGACTGGAGCCGCACAAATGCGGACTCATTCGCAGCGCCCAGATCCGGGTGCGTCCGCTTTGCGAGGAGGCGGAACAGCTGCTTCAGCGCGGAGGCGTCGGCCTCCGGATGCGTGTCGAGGTAGGCAAGAAATGGGTTCTCATCACGAGGCATAGGCTGCGTCTTGCCAAACAGTGTAGCATGACAGGGCAGTCCACGGTCATTTCGCATCCGGCCGGGGCACCGGTATATTTGCCGGAGCACCAATGGCACAGAAGCGACAAGCGGCGATCCGGATCACCGGCGCCGAACAGAATAACCTGAAGCAGATTGACGTTGACATCCCGCTGGGCAGGCTCACGGTCATCACCGGTGTGAGCGGGTCCGGCAAATCATCGTTGGCGTTCGACACGCTCTACTCTGAGGGACAACGGCTCTACGTTGAAACCTTCTCTCCGTACACGCGGCAGTTCCTGGACC
>CAYTGY010000157.1:0-7909 GCA_964437265.1 uncultured Spirochaetaceae bacterium
AGTCAACAGGTGGTCGATCGCTGTATGATCGCGGTCACCGCTCCCGCTGCCGGCGTCCCAAGATGCGATCCCAGGGATGACCCGACCGTTTCACTCGAGGGCCGCTGGACCGATGGAGAGTACATCCTGAAGCGAAACCTCCGCCGATTCGAAGAGACGTACTTTGCCGGGGACGCCTTCCCGCAGGTCTCATTGAATCTCGGCGCGTCCGGACACGCGGCCTTTTTTGCAGGAGCGAAATACGGATTCGATATCTCCACGATCTGGTTCGAGCCGTCGCTGCGCGATGGATCTGCGACGCACAACGACCGGCCCGTAATTGAGTTCGACCCGGAGGCTCCGCTGTACCGTGCGACACTCAAGCTCGCTCGTTACCTCGCAGATGAGGCCGGCGGGCGCTTCTTCGTCTCCATGCCGGATACGTCGGGGAATCTCGACGCGCTCGCACACCTGCGAGGAAGCGAAGACTTGCTCATCGACATGCTCACGCGGCCGGACTGGGTGCACCGGGAGCTCGTGCGCGTGCAGGAGGCGTGGCGGCAAACGGTTGAGTCTGTGTACCAGATCACGAACGAGAACAACGATGGGGGCAGCACCATCGGCTGGCTCAACACGTGGGCGCCCGGTCGCCACGCGCAGATGCAGTGCGACCTCTCGGTGATGATTTCTCCGGAGAACTTCATAGAGTTTGCCGTTCCGGAGTTTCACGCACAGATCGAGTGGATGGACTATTCACTCTATCATTTTGACGGAATAGACCAGGCACGGCACTTTGACGCACTGCTCGATCTTGATGGGCTTCACGCCATTCAGTTCACCTGTGTTGCCGGACAGCCGTCGCCCGTTCATTACCTACCGCTTCTCAAGCGCATCCAGGATGCGGGCAAGAGTCTTCTTATCCCGCTCTACGAGGGCGCGGAGCAGGAAGAGATCGTCACGTTACTCGAAGAACTCTCTTCCAAGGGGCTCATGCTCGTCGCTCGTGCGGATTCGATAGACGAGGCAGACGCAATCGTGAGCCTTGCGGGACGGTATACGCATGAGTAACGGCCGCAAACTCAACGTCTTTATCGTGGGAGCGAGCGCGGTTGCCTTGCTCGAAGAGTTTCTCGGCTGCGACCGACACCGTGATGATCTGGTGGTCGTTGCGACACCGCCGCCCATTAAGGTTGGAACGGCTACTTGCTACGGCGAGAGCCGACCACACATAGATTCGGCACAAGGGTGCCAACAGGAGGTTTCGTATGAAAAAGAGTCTTTGCACTCTCTTCGCAATGCTCATGGTCGCAGCCATCGGATTCGCGGGAGGCGGTCAGGAACCAAGCGAGGACGCTCAGGTTGTTCCTGCTGCTCCGCAACAGCAGCTCACGGAAGGTGGGCTTCCGCGTAGTGAGACGGTTATTGCAGCGATGCTGACCGGCCGCGTCGGCTCGCCGTCCAATTTCAACGAGTGGGTCGGTTGGAAGAACCGGGACCGAGGGATGCAGCAGCTCATGAATGAGCCGTTGTGGAGCGTCGACTTTGCAACCGGCGAGATCATCCCGGGCCTTGCGGATGGAGATGCCGAGTACAACGATGGCTTTACCCGCGTTACTATTCCACTAAAGCGTGGAGTGAAGTGGTCGGACGGTGAGGACTTCAACGCTGAGGACGTGGTGTTCACGGTGGAGCTCCTGATGGAGGTCGAGGGGCTCAACGGGCACGCTCCAATGAATGCCAACGTGGAACGGGTGTTCGCGGAGGACGACTACACCGTGGTGTTCGACCTCAAGTCGTCAAACTCGCGATTCCACAATTCGTTTCTGGATCGCTGGGGAGCTATCTGGATCATGCCTGAGCACGTGTTTTCACAGGTGGATGATCCGCTCACCTTCGAGTACAACCCTCCACTGTCGACTGGACCCTACGTATTGCACAGTTTCGATGCAGCCGGCCAGTGGACCATTTGGGAGAAGCGAGAGGATTGGCAGAACACCCCAACTGGTATGATGTACGGCGAGCCGGTACCGCGCTACTTCGTCTTCCAGAACTTTGACAACGAGGGCGCGAAGATCGTTGCTCAGCTCACCCACCAGCTCGATGTCGTAGACCTCTCTCCCTCTGGGATGAATGCGGCTCTTGTCCAGGGTGACACTAATCGAGCCTATCAGGACGGGTATCCTTACGTCGTGAACAACGATCCGGCTCTGACCGGCATTACGTTTAACACACAGCAGTTCCCGTTCGACAATGCGGATGTCCGCTGGGCCCTGCTTCTTGCGATTGACATCCAGCAGTACATGGCGCAGGCGGTAGATGGCCAGGCGACACTAAGTCCTGTTCACCTCCCGTCACTTGGCGCGTACCCGGAGACCTACATCGAGCCTCTTGAAGAGTGGCTACTCGACTTCACGCTAGACCTGGGCAATGGAGAAGTGTTCAAGCCGTATGATCCGGACGCCCCACAGCGGGTGATTGAGTACGCTCGGGAGCGCGGATATATCGTTTCCGATGATCCGGCGGTTCAGGACCGAGCGTTCGGCCTTGGCTGGTACAAGTACTCGCCGGAAGCCGCAACTGCGCTGCTGGAAAAGCACGGATTCTCTCGCAACGAACGGGGAGACTGGCTTCTGCCGGATGGAAGCCCGTGGCGTATCGAGATCATCACCAATACCAATCCGTCGCACCATCAGTATCTCAACGCGAACGCCGCAGCTCAGCAGTGGAAGCGATTCGGGATCGATGCGGTCGCGGTACCGGTAGAGAGCGGAGTAGCTCTGGTTCCGAACGGGGACTTTCAGGCTACCTCCGAATGGCCGATTCAGGCGCCATGGGGCGCCGGCGTGGACTTGCATCGTGTTCTTGCCATCTGGCGCTCGAGCTACGTCCGGCCGCTTGGCGAACGGGCGCAGGGTCACGCGAGTCGCTGGTCGTCAGCCGAGTTGGATCGAATTATCGAGCAGCTCGAGGATACCGATCCGTCCGATCGCGCCGCCACGATTGCTCTTGGCATGGAAGGATTGAGGCTCGCGGTGGAGGCGATGCCCGGCATTCCCACCTACGGCTACACCGGCTTCACGACCTGGGACGAGTACTACTGGACCAACTGGCCGTTTGCAGAGAATGCGTATAGCCAGCCGTACACGCACTGGGGACCGCTGAAGTACATGACGCCGTTCCTGGAGCCGACCGGTCGGTAGACTCCTCCCCGCCGGTGACCTCAGCCGCGGGCCTAATCGGGTGCCCCGGGACTTGCTCCCGGGGCTCGCCGTTCCAGTCACTACTGAGAGGAACCACCGTGAAATTCGTAAAGCAGTACCTTCTACCAAGATTTATTCAGTACCTCCTGGTTGTCTTTCTCGGTGTCACAGCTGTCTTTATCATCCCCAGACTGGCGCCCAGCGACCCGGTGGAGAGTACGATCGCGTCGCTGCGCTCGATGGGTGGAACAGTCGATGCCGCGACCCTCGACGAGACCATGGAGACAATGAGGCGGCTCTACGGGCTCTCGGGATCGTCCTGGGAGCAGTACGTGGAGTTCTGGGGCCGCGTCTTTCGCGCCGACTTCGGGATCTCGCTCTCGCAGTTTCCGACACCGGTCGCTCAGCTGATCGGGACGGCGCTTCCTTGGACGCTCGGACTGCTTCTGTTCACCACGTTCTTCGCGTGGGCCGGCGGGAACATCGTTGGGGGTATCGCGGGGTACCATAATCGCCGGGGCTGGTCTAGGACGTTGGACACGGTTGCGATGATCGTTCGACCTATGCCGTATTACATGTTCGCCTTTGCGCTGCTGCTAATCTTTGGATACTTCTGGCCTGTTTTGCCCATAGGTGGCGGTGCGTCACTGGGCAGGCAGGGGACCTGGACTCTGAGCTATGCCCTCGACGTACTGCGTCACGCTGCGCTTCCAGCGCTGTCGCTCCTCATACTCGGCGGAGCCGTTTGGTTCCAGACCATGAAGCTCGTTGTTCAGAACGTCAATTCGGAGAGTTTCGTCCAGTACGCCAAGATGGGAGGCGTTCAGGAGGGACGAATCGTTGGAGGCTACGTGATCCGAAACGCCCTGCTTCCGCAGATCACCGCGCTTGCACTGCTACTCGGGCAGATCCTGAGCGGTGCGCTTATCACTGAGATCGTCTTCTCGTACCCGGGGGTCGGCACGTTGCTCTATCAGGCGGTCGTGCAGGGGGACTACAACGTCATCATGGGAATTACCTCGTTATCGATCATAGCCGTCACCACCGCGATACTGATCATTGACCTCTTGTATCCGCTGTTTGACCCGCGGGTGCGGCTGACGTAGGAGCCACCATGAGAGTATTCCGTGACTTGTTGCGCGACTACCGCTTCGCCATCAGCTTCGTTGTGGTGTGTTTCTTGTTCGTTCTGGCATTGCTTTCGTTTGTCTCTCCGCACGACCCCACAGTCTGGTTCTACGTTCCGCGTGACATGGCTCCGTCTTGGGACAACATCCTGGGCACCAACTCCAAGGGCCAGGACGTCTTCTGGCAGGCGACGTTTGCGATCCGAAACTCGCTGATCATCTCGGTTATTGCCGCGAGTGTCTCTCGCGTGATCGCAATCGTAGTCGGGATGACCGCCGGGTATCGTGGCAAGTTCATCGACCGTGCCCTGATGTTCCTGAGCGACACGTTCCTCGTCGTTCCGCTGTTCCTTATCATCGTGATGCTCGCAATGCTGATCCGCCAATACATGAATCTGGTCGTGCTCGGCTTTCTGCTGGCAATATTCGGCTGGGCGTGGGACGCGCGAGTCATCCGTTCGCAGATCTTGAGTCTGCGCGAACGCGACTTCACCAAAACCGCGATGCTTTCAGGTACCCGAACACTGCCGCTGGTGATGAAGGAATACATGCCGTTCGCAACTCCGCTGATCTTCTCCACGCTCATTAACAACATGGCTTGGGCCATAGGGCTCGAGATCACGCTGGCGATCCTGGGGCTCATGAACATGGACATCCCCACGCTGGGCACCATGCTCAACTGGGCGATCACACAGAACGCGCTGCTGCTCGGTTTCTGGTGGTGGCTCATGACGCCAATTGTTCTCTCGATCCTGCTGTTCATATCGCTCTACTGGACCTCGGTGAGCATCAGCGAATACCTTGACCCGCGCTCCCGGATCCAGCGCGTGGGAGCGAAATGATGAGCGAACCAATACTGCGAACCGAGAGACTCAAGGCGTTCTACCAGCTGGACGTTCAGGGCGACAAGAAGCTCGTGAAGGCGGTCAACGACGTCAGCCTCTCGATCTACCCGAACGAGGTCTACGGCATCGCCGGGGAGAGTGGGTGCGGCAAGAGCACGCTGCTTCGAGCGCTCTACAATTACGTCGAGCCTCCGCTGCGGTTTGTCGACGGAGCGGTCTACTACCGTGTAGACGGTAGGGAGATCGACGTCGTCAAGCTCAGTCGTGAGCAGCGCAGGCGGCTGCGCTGGGAGTTCATCTCCTACGTGCCCCAGGGCTCGATGAGCGTCTTGAATCCCGTCGTCAAGCTCAAGAAGACCTATCGGGACTTCCTGGAGAGTCACGTTGGCGGCAAAACCAAGGAGGACGCGTTCGTGATGGCGAAGGAACACCTGAAGGAGGTCGGACTGCCCGACGACGTGCTCGAGTCGTATCCGCACCAGCTCTCAGGCGGTATGCGCCAACGCGTGACGATCGCACTTTCCGCGATTCTGCACCCGCAGATCATGATAGCCGACGAGCCGACTACGGCGCTCGACGTTGTGGTGCAGCGCGGTGTCGTTCAGCTGCTGCGTTCGATCCAGGCAAAGTTTCAGAATACGATCGTCATGGTCACCCACGACATGGGGGTGCACGCGAACGTAGCAGACCGCCTGGGCATCATGTACGCCGGACACATCGTGGAGGAAGCCCCGACCCACGATCTGTTCAAGAGGCCCAAGCATCCGTACACGCAGTACCTGATCAACTCGCTGCCTCAGTTCGGCGACCGCAGCAAGCGCGAGAGCGTCCCCGGCGCGCCGCCGGACCTGTCGAGTGTTCCCGACGGTTGCCCGTTCCATCCACGCTGCCCGCACGCAATGGACGTGTGCCGCGAGAAGTGCCCGCGGCTTACCCAGGTCAGTGAGAACCACCGCGCGGCGTGCCGGCTTCTCGGAGGTGAGACAGATGCCGAAAGTGCTTGAGTTCGAAAACGTCAGCAAAGTCTTTCATCAGGGTGGCCTGCTCTCGAAGACCCGCATCCTGGCAAACGACCAGGTGACCTTCCACGTGAACAAGGGAGAGATCTTCGTGCTCGCAGGCGAGAGCGGGTGCGGCAAGACCACTGCCGCGAAGATCGTCCTCGGCTTCGAGGAGGCGACCGAGGGGCAGGTCATCCACAACGAGAAGCGTGGAGTGAAAGAACGTAACCGCAAGGTCTGGCTGACCGAGGGTGTGCAGGCAATCTTCCAGGATCCGTTCGCCACGTTTAACCCGCTGCGCGTCGTTGACCGCTACTTCTTCGAGACGGTGAAGAACTACAATCTCGCGAAGAATCGCAAAGACGCGATCAAGCTGATCGACGACAGACTCGAGGCTGTCGGTCTCACGTACAAGGACATCGCGACGAAGTACCCGAGTGAGTTCTCCGGCGGCCAGCTGCAGCGCATCTCCATAGCGCGCGCGCTGTTGACCGACCCCGCGGTGCTCATCGCCGACGAGCCGGTGAGTATGGTGGACGCCTCGCTTCGCATGTCCATAGTTAATCTCTTCCGCAAGCTCCGGGACGACTTCGGCGTGAGCGTCGTATACATCACGCACGACCTCGCCACTGCCTACTACGTCGGCGACCAGATCGCGATCATGTTCCGGGGGAACATCATTGAACGAGGACCAGCCTCAGAAGTGCTGATGAATCCGCTGCACCCGTACACGAAGTTGCTACGCGAATCGATCCCCGAAGCGGACCCGGACCGCAAGTGGCGATCGGACGTGAAGCTGTCGGATGCGGAGAGCGAAGACTTCCAGCGCAAGGGCTGCAAGTTCGCCGGACGCTGCCCCAAGGTCATGGACGTCTGCCGCACCGCGATGCCGCCCGAGTACAAGCGCGGCGAGGTCGGGGTCCGCTGCTACCTGTACTCCCAGGAGCAGGAGACCACCCAGCCGGCTCGAGGATAGTCCGCCCGTTGCCGGTTTGGCCCCCACACCGCTTGGTCCACGGCGGACATCGATCTCGTCGTCCAGCTGGACGTCATTCCGCTCCAGGACGCGAACGACTACATGCGAGAGATCGTGCGGACCGAAGGGGCGGAGCTCTGAAACCCGACGGCATGTTCGCGTTGCGCGCCCGCGCATCCATCCTCCACGATTTCAGGCGGCAAAGTGACGCACGGCGGACTTTTCGCCCGTCTTGTAGTGTTCGGAGTTCTACACCGCCGCGGCCGGCAAACCGTTGCTGACAGGGGTTGTCAGTGCATTTCAGACCTTCGGCGACCAGCTGCTATGGAACCCCCATCATCACTGCCTGGTGTTGGAAGGAACGTTCATCCCCGTGCCGCTCTCGGGTCTGCAACAGATGACTGCAGTCATCCAGAATCCGGTCGAGATCCGCGACCTCCTCGCCCATCTCTTCAGGACCGGCCGCGCGCCGCCGGGTTTCGATCCGGCACTACTGAATTGAGAGCCTCTGGATCCTCCACCTCACGTGCAGGTTGCGACAGGTGCGCCCGCGCTAAGGCGAAGAAGTACTCAATACGGACGAAACAGGCTGTGTTCCCGGACCTTGTGGCGGACCTTGTCCAGTCTCAGCACCTCCGTCACGCTACGGGAGCCCGATCCGGGTTGCCGTTGACGCCTTGGAGCGCGTTGGCCGGCGAAACGGCTCAGCCGCAGCCATAACTCTTCCTATCAGCTGTTCACCACACAATTGGTACGCCATACTCGCCGAGTCTGGAGTCAC
>CAYTGY010000158.1:0-1398 GCA_964437265.1 uncultured Spirochaetaceae bacterium
ACCTCGTAGCCGGTCTTGACGCTCTCAGGCACGTACCAGGCGTCCGCGGCGTGAGGAAGCACCTCTCGGCGCAGGAACGCCTCGATCCCGCCTTCTTCCAGGAGCGGCACCTGCTCGGTGTCGCGAAGGTCCGGGTCGGGCTCGTACTCGACCACCGCCGGCTTGCCGCCGATCGTGGCCTCGAACAGGCCGCGCAGCGGGTCGGCGGGTGTGCCCTTCTTATGGATCTTGCGGATCACCGGCGGCGCGTCTTCAGCACGCTCGTGACTCTCCTTGAGCTTCTTGATCTCCGCCGGCTTCCATACGCGTCCGCCGTCGATGCCCGCGAGGCGCAACGGCCGCTCGACGGTGACCTTCCAGTAGCCGAATGCGGCGTTGGGGAAGATCTTCGACTCGTCAGTCTCCTCGAAGGCGAGGAAGGTGTCGCAGATGCGCTTGATATCCTCGACCGCCAGTTCGCAGTTCTTCTTTCCGAGGTTCTTGCGCAGCGGCTTGTACCATTGCGTGGCGTCGATGAGCTGCACCCGGCCCTGCCGTTGCGCGGGCTTCCTGTTCGTCAGCACCCAGATGTAGGTGGCGATGCCGGTGTTGTAGAACATGTTGAGCGGCAAAGCGACAATGGCCTCAAGCCAGTCATTTTCGATGATCCAACGGCGGATGTTGCTCTCCCCCTGGCCGGCGTCGCCGGTGAAGAGCGAGCTGCCGTTGTGGACTTCGGCGATTCGGCTGCCGAGCTTTGTGTCGCGCTTCATTTTGCTGAGCATGTTGGCCAGGAATAGCATCTGGCCGTCGGAGGAGCGGGTGAGGAGCGAGTACTCGGCATCCCCCCCGTGCTCAATGATGAAGCGCGGATCCTTGATGCCGGCCTTGCCGCCCATGCGCTCGAGGTCGCTCTTCCAGCTCTTGCCGTACGGCGGATTGCTGAGCATGAAGTCGAACTCGCGCGACGGGAACGCGTCGTTGGCGAGCGTCGAGTGCTCCGGCCCGCCAATGATGTTATCCGCTGCTTCACCCTCGCCCTTGAGCAGCAGATCGGCCTTGGCGATGGCGTAGGTCTCTGCGTTGATCTCCTGACCGTAGAGGTGGGTTGCCACCTGTTTCCCGTGTGCCTCGGCAAGTTCTTCTAGCGTCTCCTCGGCGACGGTCAGCATGCCGCCGGTGCCGCACGCGCCGTCGTAGAGCAGGTACGTGCCGGATTCTATTGCGTCGGCGACTGGCTGGAAGATCAGCCGGGCCATGAGCTTCACGGCGTCGCGCGGCGTCCAGTGCTCGCCGGCCTCCTCGTTGTTCTCTTCGTTGAAGCGCCGCACCAGCTCTTCGAACACCGTGCCCATCCCGTGATTGTCGAGCCCGGCGTGCTTGATAGAGCCGTCGCCGTTCAGCACCGCGTTCGCCCTT
>CAYTGY010000158.1:1498-7853 GCA_964437265.1 uncultured Spirochaetaceae bacterium
TCAGCGTGCCCAGCGCGTCGGCCTTGGAGAGCCGCGGAATCTGGTTGCGAAACTCGAAGTTCTCGAGGATATCCTGCACGTTCGGCGAGAAGCCGTCGAGGTAAGCCTCGAAGTCGGCCCGGAGCTGCTGTTGACTGGCACGAGCCTTCAGGTCCCGCAGCGTGAACTTGGAGGTGTTGTAGAATGCCTGGCCCGCGGCCTGGCGCAGGGCTGGGTCTTGGTGGACGATCTGCGCCTTGTCGAGCGAGGCTTTCATGTCGAGCACCGCCTGTTTGGTCGGCTCGAGAACTGCGTCAAGACGCCGTCGGACGGTCATCGGCAGGATCACATCGCGGTACTTGCCGCGCACATACAGATCCCGCAGGACGTCGTCGGCGATGCCCCAAATGTAGTTGGCGATCCAGTTGAGTTGCGTCGATGACATGGTCCGTCCTTGCGTGTTGGGGAGGCCCAACGATTGATCTTTCCGCAACAACGAGTGCCGTGGTCAGAGAGGCCGTGATCTCGCCGAATGGCGCGCCGCAACGATAGACCATACCGCGACAAACGACTTCGTTCCTTCACGAGTGGGGCACTTCTGCCGCCATGATAAGAGGACTGCCTCAACTCTGCAATATCGCGAGGAGCAGATGCTTCATAGTCGTCTGCACGTTGAAATGGCAGTAGCGTTTCTGCGGTCTCCAGAGACATCGAAGGCGAAGCGACAACGAAGTACCCGAAGCTTTTGGATGAACGCTGCACGACCACACGGATACGGAACTCTTCGTGGCGTACGACGTGGAATCAGGCTTTCAATGATTAGTCCGACAGCATCTCCGGCTCACCGATGCCGTAACCCGCGATTGCATAGTGCCTGATACACCGTTCTCTCTCGTCGACTCATATCCCGCCCCAAGATCGCCCGATGCGACTCGCAGTTATTGCTGACCGTGACTCTGTCCCAATCGAAGCCTTTGACCTGTGACAGGGAAACCGATTCCATGGGCCGTGAGTGTATATGGTGATAATATCCACATCAAGGCGATGTCCAACGGCTTCGTCACCGAGCATCTGCTCGATGAACACAGTGGGGACCATCAGGAGAGCCCCTTTCGGAGATCCTGTTCAATCATCTCGCATGCATCCCGGTAGGCAAGGATCCCGTTTTCCACGGCAAGCGCGTCGAATACGTCGCGGAGCGCTTCGGCGCCGGCGAAGAAATCGCGTGTGCAGCCCCCCGGCTCTTCGTCGAGGATGATGAGACGCCGAGCACGCTCCGCCAGGGAAAGGTTCCGGGCGTTGCCCCTGCCGAACGGAAAGGCGCAGAGCACGACCAGGTCCGCCGCGTCGACCATGGCCGCCGCCTCGGCAAACCGTTCTTCGTCGATTTCGGAGAATGCAGGGACTCCTACAAATGGGACCCCCAGCGCCTTCCAGAGCCGCGCGTCGCTGTCGAGCTCGTGGGCCACACCGCCTGAGACCGAGAAGCCGGTTCGGTGCAGGAAGCGCGTGATATTCACACCGCTCCCAGCACCGCCTATTACATGCACGCGAATCCCTCTGGCCGCACCGCCTGTAGGAACGGGTGAGACAGCTATGCTACCGGTGGCGTCGTTTCGCCCCACGTGCACGGACGTTCGGTAGGTCGACTCTACAAGCTCGCGGGTGAGTACCGACTCGGGCGGCCCCTCGGCTCGGACGCGACCACCGTCCATCAGGACGGCCCGGTGACAGTACTCTGCGGCAAGATTCAAGTTGTGGAGAGCGATAATCGCCGAGTACCCCTCGGCGCAGAGATCGCGCACCATCTGAAGCAACGTCGTCTCGTGACCAATATCCAGACTCGCGGTCGGCTCGTCGAGAAGTATGATTGGGCTCTCCTGGACGAGCACTCGAGCGAAGAGCACCAGTTGACGCTCGCCTCCTGAGAGCGAGGGGAAGGATCGCTCGGCGAGATGTTCGAGCCCAACGTAGGCGAGAGCGCGCATCGCCGAGTCTCGTTCTGCGGTCCCGGGCGAGCGACCCATACCGATCACCGGATAGGCACCCATCTCAACAACATCAATAACGGGAAAGGGAAACTGATCGGGCCCGTGCTGGCTCAGGTAGCTTACGCGCTTCGCTCTCTCACGGGCCGAGTACTCTCCAAGTGGACGGCCGTGCAGCAATACCTGACCGGCCGACGGTTGTAGGAACCCGATGAGGTTTCGAAGTAACGTGCTCTTTCCTGCCCCGTTCGGCCCGATAAGACCCAGCAAGTCGCCGGGGCCAAGCGCCAGATCGACGTCGCAGAGAAGCTCGTCCTGACCGATCAGGTAGCTGAGATGAACCGCCTCAAGAACCGCACCGCTTCCAGTCACACCGACCCCTTTCGCTGGTAACGGATGATCAGGAAGATGAAGTATGGCCCGCCGATCACCGCGGTCACGATACCGGTCTTGATCTCGTGGGGCGCAAGTGCGAGCCGGGCGATCAGATCGCTGATCAAAAGGAAGATCGCACCGGCCAACGCGGCATAGGGTAGAAGAGTCCGATGATTCGGGCCGGTGAGCATCCGAACCAGGTGCGGCACCATGAGCCCGACAAACGCGATGGGGCCGGCCAGGGAGATCGCCATGGCAGTGAGCATTGCCGCGAGAACGAGGACGGTCACTTTCACAAGCTCGACGCGCACTCCCAGGCTGTGGGCCTGTTCCTCTCCCAGAGAGAGCAGATTCAACGGGTTTGCGAAGGCGGTCAGGGCACCTGCGAGCACGAGCACAAACGGGAGCGGAGCAAGCACGTTTGCCCATGTGCGACCTTCCAAGCCGCCCATGGTCCAGAAGATGAACTGACTGAGTGCATACTCCTCGGCGAAAATGAGGACAGCCGACACCAATCCGCTCAGCAGACTCGAGACCGCGAGTCCTGCAAGGATGACGTAGATGAGGTGGGTTCCGCCCCGGCGCGCGGCGATCGTGTAGACAAACACTGCAGCACCCAGCGCCCCGACGAAAGACGCAGCCGGCACCGCCAGCGGGTGCAGGGGGCCAAATCCGCCGACAATCGCGAGGACCGCGCCCAGGCTACTCCCTGCTGAGATACCAAGAATGTCTGGGCTCGCCATTGGATTGCGAAAGAGACCCTGCACCGCAGCACCGCTTACTGAGAGCGCAAGCCCGGCGAAGACGGCAGCCACGGATCGAGGAAACCGTATGTGCACCAGGATCGCGTACGCGCGGCGCAACGGTTCATCGAGGGTGGAGGGGTCGGGCCGGCCTGGGGATACGAGCAGAGCGAGTATCCGTACTACCGAGGCAAGCGGGAGCGTGACAGCACCGAGGGCGAGAGAAGCAAGAAAGGCGGCCACCAACGCAGCCGCCAGTCCCGTAAGGATGAACCCCCGCTGCCGAGCGGTCTGCACTAGAAGCGGTCCGGGTATGCCAGACGTGCAACGAACTCCGCCGCATCGACGAGATACTGGCTGTAGGTTCCTTTCAGATATTCGGGAACCATATAGATGTCACCAGCCTCGATCGCCTGGAGGTCAGCGAAGGCTGGATCGTCGATAACCTGCTGCCGAAACGCGTCGGCGCCGTTCTCTTCGCCCCAGATGTACCCGGGAAGAAAGATGAGATCCGGATCGAGCTCTACGAGTAGTTCCTTGGACATCGGCACCTGGCCGAAGTCGCCGCTCTGGAGGGGCGCCGCCGCGTTCCGGACGCCTGCGAGGCGGAGCACCTCGTCCCATGTGGTGTCGGCGCCGTTGGCGGTGCCCCAGTTGTTGTAGTCGATCGCGGTGGCCTGTTCCGCCTCCGGGATGCTGCCGACGGCGTTGGACAGCGCCGCTATCCGGTCCTCCATTCGGGCGATTATGGCTTCTCCCGCCGCTGGTTCGCCGACGACTGCAGCAACGGCTCGGATCTCGGCCTTGATGCCGTCGACGCTGAAGGGGGTGTCCACCTGATACACCACGATCCCGGCATCACGCAGTTGTGAGATCTTGTCCGCCTCACTCCAGTTTGCCGCGAACACAATGTCCGGGAAAATCGAGATAATCTGCTCAACGTTGAAATCCACCCGTGGCTCTACTCTCGCCGCCTCATCCGCGACGTTCGAGTACACCGGGTCCGCCGATAGGCTCGATGCACCGGCGAGCCTGCTGGTATCTACCAGATCGTAGAGCACCTCGTCGCTAAAGAGGCTCAGAGAGATGATGCTGTGCGGCTTGGCATCGATAGTCATGGTGTTGCCGACGCTGTCGGTCACTTCCATCGGATACGGACCGGCTCCCGGCTCGGGCTGAGAGGAGTGTTGCACCTCGCCGGTTCCTGCGGCAAAGGCGAATCCTGCGGTGAGAACGAACAGCGATACCAACGCTACCCGCTTTGAAATGCCACGTGTCATAGGGCACCTCCTGTAACAGTTTCGCGTACAGGGTTTGTATGCGCGGGCTCCCGTCTCCTGGCTTCCGGATCATCCGGATGCATCAGCCTTCCCGGAGGTATGGGACCTCCAGTGGCACACCGATGCACCGTCCCCAGTTACAGTGGCGCGTCCGCAGCGGATTCTCACCGCTTTCCGATAGAGCCGTTGGCTACGCTATCACAGGAAGCGTGACGGGTGCAAGCAGCCGGACACGGACTCTCGGCTTCAGGTGGGTGCGCCACGTCGGTCACACCGTGGGAAGAACGGCAACGGTTTGAGGCGGTTCAGCTCTTGATCTTCTGCGGTGTGTGCTTCTGGAGTTCGGATTCGATCCGCTCGGAGAGGAACACCTTCACGAGCGACTGGTAGGGAACATCGTTCTTGTTGGCCAGGAGCTTGAGTTCCGCGAGCATCGATTCAGGCAGGCGCAATGAGATTGTCCTCGTAGACGGCTTGAGATTCGGGAACACGCCGCGCTCGGCCTTTGACCAGTCCACGTACTCGGTCGAGTCGTGCTCGGCCCAGAACTGCCGCTCCTCTTCTTCGTTCTTGAACTCCGGTATCTCTTTCATCCCTGATACACCTTTCTCTCCCGCCGACTCATGTCGCGAGGCGATATCACCCTGATCGAATCCCCTCGGAGCGTGAACGCCACGATGAGTGGACGATTGAAGAACACCTGCTCCGCCTCATGCGGGCTCACCTGATGTGACTCCCAGTTCTTGTTGACGTTGCCTTCGTCCCAGTCGAAGCCTTTGAACTCGGGTAGCGACACAGAATCCATATGAGCCCATATGTATATGATGAGAATATACAGATCAAGAGGGAAGCAGAAGATGTTCTCAAGCAGCCCATCTGCTCGATGGTTCACGTGGGGAACACTACGGACTCTCAGAGCACTCGGTTGCGTTGCTGATCATCGCCCTTCCCGTGAGTATCAACGACCCCTATGCGGCGGGGACCGTAGAGTCGCGCGCTATCAGGCGGCCGACTTCCTCCCGAGTTGCACCGAGCATCAGGAGCGAGCGTACGAGAAGTTCCATCGAGACACCCGAGTCCGCCGCTTCCATCTTTGCGACTCGTGACTGGCTTGAACCGAGCATCTTGGCCAGTTCCGCCTGCGTCAGGTGTTGGCCATCCCGGTGCTCGCGAAGGCTCTGGGCCAGAGCGAGCTTCATCTCGATCAGTGCAGCTTCTTCGTTGGTCAGGCCAAGAAAGTCGGCGGTCGTTCCAACGGTCCAGCCCGCCTTCTTCAGGCGATCGAGTTTTGCTTTCTCCATATCATACGTCCTTTATCAATCGATCGTACGCTTTCAACCGAGCTCGGCAGGCATCGATTGCCTTCTTCGGTGTCGCACTGCTCTTCTTTGCGAACACCTCAACGATGACGATTGCATCCTCGTCAATTCGGTAAACGACTCTCCAGTTCTGGTCCGAGTCACGAACGCGAAGCTCGAAACAGCGTCGTCCAGCTGATCCGCTGCTCGATAAGCAGCATCAGCTTGCGATGCGGGATCGTATCGAAGTAATTGCTCAAGCGCCGCATCCAGTACCTGTTCTCTGCCCGCCTTCAGGTGCTCTCTGATCTTCCCGACTGCATCCTGCGCACTGCGCTGCGGCCGGAAGCCGTAGGAACACTCCTCGAAGTCTGCCTCAAAGATTGGTTCAATGATCATCTTGCACGCCGTCTGGACTACCCGATCCTTGATCGTTGGTATCCCCAGCGGTCTCATCTTTCCGTTCGCCTTCGGGATCAGCTTTCGTTTGACCGGACTCGGTCGATACGTTCTCTCTTCCAATTCCTTTCGGATGGTGTCGAGAAACTCTCCCTCGCCGTCTGCCTCCAGATCGCTGAACGATACGCCGTCTACGCCAGGTGCGCCGTGATTGGCTTTCACCCGCCGGTAGGCTTCCCTCACCACGTACGGTAGACAGACCTTGTCGTACAACACGTAGAACCGATACCTCT
>CAYTGY010000159.1:0-7839 GCA_964437265.1 uncultured Spirochaetaceae bacterium
GAAGGTGTTCTACGGCGAGTACCTGATGAATGCGCAGGGCGAAGACGTTGTTGCCGGGATCCGGACCCCAATGGCGCTCAAGACGCTTGAGAAGCGGGATCCGGAGATCTACAAGCAGCTGGTCGAGGTCAAGGACAAGCTGGAAGCCCACTACAAAGACATGCAGGACATGGAGTTCACCATTCAGCAGAAGAAGCTCTACCTCCTGCAGACCAGAAACGGCAAGCGAACCGGTGCCGCCGCGATCAAGATGGCGGTGGACATGGTTGGTGAGAAGCTCATAGACAAGGCAACCGCGGTGACCCGCGTGACCCCGGAGCAGCTAGATCAGGTATTCCACCCGCAGATCGATCCGAAGGTGAAGAAGACCACCAAGCCCGTAGCCAAGGGCCTCAACGCAAGTCCCGGTGCGGCGACCGGTGTTGTGGTATTCACCGCGGAAGAAGCCGCGGAGTGGGCTAAGAGCGGCAAGAAGGTGCTGTTGGCTCGAAAAGAGACCAGCCCGGAAGACATTGAGGGCATGCACGCCGCAGAAGGTATCCTGACCTCCACCGGTGGCATGACCAGTCACGCCGCGGTTGTTGCGCGCGGCATGGGCAAGCCGTGCGTGGCCGGCTGTAAGGACGTGGTGATCAGTGGGAAGAAGCTCACCGTCGACGGTCAGTCCGTGAAGCAGGGAAAGTCCATGACTATTGACGGAACCACTGGTGAAGTGTACATCGGTGAGTTGCCGCTGTCTCAGCCGAAGATCGCCGGTGAGCTGAACACATTCCTCAGTTGGGCAGATGATATCCGTCTCAAGGTAGAACGTCCCGGACTCAAGCAGAAGGGGATCAACGTTCGCACGAATGCGGACACGCCCGCCGACGCAAAGCGCGCCCGCGAGTTCGGTGCTGAAGGAATTGGCCTTTGCCGCACCGAGCACATGTTCTTCGAGGAAGACAAGATTTTCAACTTCCGCCAGATGATCCTCGCGGAGGATCTGGAAGCGCGGAAGAAAGCGCTCAAGAAGATCATGCCGCTGCAGAAGAAGGACTTCAAAGGCATCTTCAAGGCGATGAACGGCTTGCCGGTGACAATCCGGCTCCTGGACCCACCGCTGCACGAGTTCGTGCCGCATGAGGCCAAGGAGATCAAGGAGTTGGCAGGCGAGCTTGGGATTTCGACGTCGAAGATCAAGGCGAAGATAGAGAGCCTGAAAGAGTTCAATCCCATGCTCGGCCACCGTGGGTGCCGTCTGGGTATCACCTACCCTGAAGTCTACGACATGCAGGTTGAGGCAATCATGAGCGCCGCCTGTGAAGCCGCAAAGTCCGGCGTCAAGGTGTTCCCGGAGATCATGATCCCGCTGATCGGCACCAAGAAGGAGCTCGAGGTGCTGCGGGAGAATGCCATAAAGGTTGCGGAAGAGGTGCTCGCCAAGAAGAAACAGAAGGTGCAGTACCTGGTAGGCACCATGATTGAGATTCCGCGCGCGGCCTTGACCGCGGATCAGGTCGCAGAAGTTGCGGATTTCTTCAGCTTCGGCACCAACGACCTCACGCAGATGACCTTTGGGTATAGCCGGGACGACGTGGGTAGCTTTGTTCCCGAGTATCTTGAACAGGGCGTGCTTGAAGAGGACCCGTTCGCGGTTCTGGACCAGGAAGGCGTTGGGCAACTCGTGGAGATTGGCGTTCAGAAGGGCCGCTCCGCCAAGCCCGAACTGAAGGTTGGGATCTGCGGCGAGCACGGCGGCGAGCCAAAGTCGGTGGAGTTCTGCTACCGCGTCGGCATGAACTACGTGTCGTGTTCTCCGTTCCGTGTCCCGATTGCGCGGCTTGCCGCGGCGCAGGCGGTTCTAGCGAACAAGTAGTCGGTAGCCGTTGCGACGTCCGGATACGGACGTCGCGTACCACGTGGCGTCCCGGGAGATCTCGGGGCGCCGGTTTTTTGTGCGCCCGGCAGGGCGCACAAAAAAGAACGGGACCGGAGATTCCGGTCCCGTTGACGTGCCGCCGAGCAGAATCGAACTGCTGACACGAGGATTTTCAGTCCTCTGCTCTACCATCTGAGCTACAGCGGCATTGCTGTTCTTGTGTCCGCGTATGATACTGAACGCGGCCGGACCGGTCAAGTGTTTCCGGAGAGACGGTTTGACCGGCTACGGATCAACCGCTATTATCGGGGCGTGAACAGTCACCGCCAAGCTGCCGACGCATATCGCAGACATGCCGGATCCGCCGGCGCTCCACGTGACAGCGACGATCGGAAACGCCAATCTGAGGCGAGCAGTGGGCGCTTCCTGAAGACCGGTATCAACGCAGAGGATCTGCAGGAGTTAGGCGGGGTGGACCGCGCCGCCAAACTCCTGATCCTGCTTGGCGCCGAGCGGGCATCCAAGGTGCTCGCGAAACTGGAGCCGTCGGAAGTTGAGCGGCTTGCCGCTGCCGTCATGCGAACGCCACGGGTGCGGGCATCCGAGTCGCTTGGTCTGCTTGAGAAGGTGGGCGAGGGGGCTGTCGCACCTGCCCGGGCGGGTGGACCGGAGGTTGCCCGCCGGATGCTGGTACAGGCGTTTGGAGAGGAAGATGGAGAGAGGATCTTCTTTCGGTCGGTGCCGCACGCGGCAGCGCGGCACTTTCAATTCCTGGAAGAGGTGGAGCCGCATCAACTGGTCGGGTTACTCAAGGAGGAGTCGCCTGCGGCTATTGCGGTGATCCTAACTCATATCTCGGCTGAGAAGGCGGGCCGTGTCGTGGAGTCAATCGGCCCGGAGCGGGCTCGCGACGTGATTCGTCGAATTGGACGCATGCAGCGTCTTGATAGAGACGTGGTCCTTCGTATTGAGGATGCGCTGCGGAGCAAGATACGGCGACAGGGCCGCCACGTCACGCAGACGGTGGAAGGCCCCTCAACGCTGGCGGCGATTCTTCGTGGTATGTCGGCGGCGCAGGAGCGTACCGTGCTTGAGGCCATAGCGTTGACGGATCCTGAGCTGTCACGCGTGGTGACCGAACAGCTCTATACCGCAGAGATCGTACACCGGATAGATCCACGCGGGCTGCAAGATCTGCTTCGGGATTTCGACGAGAGTGAGTTGGCCACGGTCTTGAAGGGAAAAGACGAGGAGTTCCGTGGCGCGGTCCTGCGAAGCGTATCTGAGCGGCGCCGGAGCATGATTACGGAGGAGTATCAGCGGCTGGGGCCGCAGCCTCGCAGTGAGGTAGACGAGGCGACGCGTGAGTTTGTCAATCACGTCAGACGGCTCGTGGAGGAGGGGCGAGTCCTTGTCCGCTCCGAGGACGATCACTATACTTGATTGGCATGGCGACCAATGCTGGTCGCCGATCATCCTGCAGGGAGGGCGCGCTTGTATTCGACGCAGACAGCCTATCTGCTCTGGTTACCCTCGTTCTTGGGCGTCGCGGGGCTGCATCGCTTGTACATGGGAAAGATCGGTACCGGTATCCTGTTCATGCTCACCGGAGGCCTGTTTGGGATTGGTACAATCTACGACGGCCTGACCATGGAGCGACAGGTCCGCGAGGCACGTCTCAAGAGTCGCGTCAACAAGATGTTGAGCGAAGAGCACGACGATCTGGCGCTGCTCGAGCAACGTGAGCGCATGACAAGACCGAATCCGGCGAGGCCGACCGAAAGCCTCGAGCATGTCATTCTCCGCGTGGCCAAGACCAACCACGGCGTAGCTTCTCCGGCGGAGGTTGCCCTAGAGGGAAACGTCGGCGCGGATGAGGCGAGGACGCACCTGGATACGCTCGTAGACAAGGGGTTTGCTGAAGTCCGCGTACGGAAGTCCGGCGTCCTGACCTATGTCTTTCCAGACTTTCTGGACGCTCAAGGCGAATCCAGTCTGGAGCAATTCTAAGAGCACCACCAATTAGTGAGGATTCCACCATGACCGCTGAATCACTGCGATCGCTGTATATCGAGTTCTTCAAAGAGAAGGGACACGCCGAGATTTCCGGCGCTTCACTCATTCCGCAGAATGACCCAACGGTGCTCTTCACCACTGCGGGGATGCATCCGTTGGTGCCGTACCTTCTGGGGGAGAAGCACCCCGCCGGTACTCGGTTGGTAGACTATCAGAAGTGCATCCGCACCGGGGATATTGATGATGTGGGTGACTTCTCGCATCTTACCTTCTTTGAGATGCTTGGAAACTGGTCGCTCGGCGACTACTTCAAGGAAGAGGCGATCGGCATGAGCTTCGAGTTTCTCACCGCCAAGCGGTGGCTGGGGATTGATCCCGCAATACTCTCCATTAGCGTTTTTGCCGGCGACACCGAGGTGCCTGCGGATAGTGAGTCCGCTGGGTTTTGGGAGTCGCTGGGCATACCCAAGGAGCGGATCTACTTTCTAGGTCGTGAGGATAACTGGTGGGGACCGGCCGGGGAGACCGGCCCGTGCGGACCTGATTCGGAGATGTTCATCGACACGGGCATCCCCGGGACAGACCGGAGCCGGCCCGGGGTATCGGACGGCAAGTTCATGGAGGTGTGGAACGACGTCTTCATGGAGTACAACAAGACCGCGGACGGCACGTATGAGCCGCTCTCACGCCAGTGCGTTGACACCGGGATGGGGATTGAGCGGACTATCGCCATCCTTCAAGGGAAGCCAAGCGTCTATGAGACTGAGCTGTTTACGCCAATCATTGCGGACATTGAGTCATTGACCGGCGTCAAGTATGGCGGATCGGAAGAGACCGACATGTCGGTGCGCATCATCTCAGACCACGTGAAGACGGCCACGCACATCCTGGGGGATGAAGCTGGGGTCCTTCCGTCCAACGTGGGGCAGGGATACATACTCCGACGGCTGATTCGACGTGCGGTCCGCCATGGCCGGAAGCTGGGCCTTGAGGGGCCGTTTCTTGCCAAGTTGGCGGAAGTAGTGGTGGAGATGTATGCCAAGCCGTATCCGACGTTGGCACAGAACGTCTCCACCGTGGTGGAAGAGCTGACCGCAGAGGAGGAACGGTTTCTGCAGACGCTCAAGAAAGGGGAGCACGAGTTTGAGAAGCTAGTGCCGAACCTGATGAAGAACCCGCAGCGGACCATTCCGGGACGCGTTGCGTTCAAGCTCTACGATACCTATGGGTTCCCGATTGAGATCACCGAAGAGCTTGCCGCCGAGCACGATCTGACGGTCGACCGACAGGGATTTGACGAGGCGTTCCGCAAGCATCAGGAAAAGAGCAAGGCTGATTCGTCCGGTGTCTTCAAGGGCGGGCTTGCCGATCATTCGGAGACCACTACGAAGTTGCATACCGCAACGCATCTGCTTCACCAGGCGCTGCGCCAGGTTCTGGGTAACCACGTGGCGCAGAAGGGAAGCAATATCAACCAGGAACGGTTGCGTTTTGACTTTTCGCATCATGAGAAGATGACGCCTGAAGAGATTGCGCAGGTGGAGTCAATCGTCAACGAGCAGATCAAGCGCGACCTGCCGGTCGGCTACGAAGAGATGACATTGCGGGACGCGCGGGACAGCGGTGCGATTGCGCTCTTTGGTGATCGATATGATGAGGTGGTGAAGGTCTACCGAATTGGTGACTTCTCCGTTGAAGTATGCGGCGGCCCACACGTGGAGCACACAGGCGAACTGGGCTCATTCCGAATCACCAAGGAGCAGAGCTCCGCGCAAGGGGTGCGGCGCATCAAGGCGACCGTGGGTGGCGAGTGAGCGGCTGCTGCCCGCGGGCATGCTCGGCCGCTAGGACGTAAGCCGGCTGAGCAGTTCCTGGACGAACGGATTTGCCGTACCGGTGTCACGGAATGTGTGTAGAGCGGCTATCGCTTCCTCAGGCTCGCCCGCGTGAACCAGCGTCTGCGCAAGCTCAATGACCAGGCGGGGGTTCTCCGGCTCACGTTTCACGAGTTCTCGAAGTGCCGTGATCGCCTGGTCATACCGTCCGTTCTGCCGGTCAATGAGAGCCAGCCCTAGAATCGCGTACACGTCGTAGTCAATTGCCAACGCTTTGCGGTAGTACTCCTGCGCCCGGTCGGGTTTGCGGAGGCTACGATACGCGTCTCCCGCTCGCGTCAGAATCACCTTGTTGACCGGATCATTGGCAAGAATACGGTTCCAATAGCTCAGGCTCTGCTCCGGCTGGTTCAGGCCACGGTAGCAATCAGCCAGACCGAATAGCCCATAGAAATTGTTTGGTTCTCTGGCCAGGGCTTCCCGGAAGAACGGGATGCCGTCCTGGAACTGCTTGAGCTTCCGGTAGCAGTTCCCAATGGAGGTCAGGACCCGAATATCCACTGCGCTGCCGTCGATCTCGCGCATGCGGTGCCAGTACCCGAGCGCCTGCTCATACTCGCGAAAGTCGTAGCAGAGGTGGCCAAGCCCTATGAGCGCGTACGGGTTGTCCGGCTCCATTTCCAGTACGCGCTGGTAGATCTGTTGCGAGTGTGCTTTGTCGCGTATCTTGCGATACGCGTCGGCAACTCGGGTAAGGACGGTGACATTGCGGTCGTCGTGTTTGAGGTACCGCTCCCATATCTTGATGGCGCGATGGTAGTGGCGCATCGATTTGTAGCAATCTGCAAGGCCAAAGAGTGCGTAGTTGTTATCAGGGTGATGCTCCAGGCAGCGCTTGTAGTACTCGGCGGCATTACGCGGATTGTGGCGCTTTCGCTCAGTGTCTCCAAGGCCGACCAATGCGTAGTTGTTAGATGGTTCGGTCTCCAGGATCCGGCGGAAGTGAGTCTCCGCCTGGTCCAAAAAACCTTCCTTGAGTAGCTGGTACCCCTTCTGCGAGAGCTCCGTGACATCCGGTGTGCTTGGATCGCTCATTGCGCTTCCTTCAGCCAATTGCGGACCACGCCGGCCATGCGTTCAATCAGGTAGTCGGCCTTCTGCTTGTCCGGGGCAAGCCAGTACATGCGGAATGCCTCCAGCGGTTCATTGCGCTTCATGTAGTGATCGCCCAGGCGGATGAGGCCGTCAGTGTACCCCACCGTGACAAAGATCCGCTTCGCGTCCTCAACGGCGCCACGGTTGAATAGCTCATTACCACGTCGTATTAGCGCCGAACGCTGTTCTCCTGAGAGCTCCGGCGGAGCCGGACTACGTGTCTTTATGAAACCCGGGAGGGCCAATGCGTCGTTGAACACCTTGGTCTTACTCGTCACGCTACCTGTGTAGTATAGCCCGCCTGAACCCATGGATCAACGCGCCGCCGTTTTTTGCCATCGTGAGGCCGGCTAGATCACACCCTTCGTGGAGCGTGGTCCGCCGGTTCCATCCGCGTACGTGGGAGCGTACGCTTGCGCAAGCGCCTTGCCAAGGGCCTTGAACAGGGATTCTGCCATGTGGTGGCCATTCTCACCGTATCTGACGCTCGCGTGGAGTGCTACGCGCGCATTTGCGGAGAGCGCACGGAGAAACTCCCGGATCAGCGACAGATCGAACGAACCACTCGCCGCTTGCGGATATGCGGCGGAATAGACCAGGGTAGGACGACCGCACACGTCAACAACCACTTCGCTAAGTGATTCGTCCATGGGAATGACTGCGTGCCCGTAGCGCGCTATCCCGTCTGCCAACTGGGTGAGCGCAGTGCCCATCACAATCCCGACATCTTCCACCAGGTGGTGTGGGTCCACCGCAATGTCGCCACGTGCAGAGACCGCGAGCCCGAATCCTCCGTGGTAGCTCATCGCGTGCAGGAGATGGTCGAAGAACGGGACCGCCGTGTCAATCTTCCGCTCGGCGTCGTCCTGCAGGTCTACGGTCATCTCGATCTGCGTTTCTCGCGTATTTCTCTCAACGGTAGCGCTTCGATTCATAATGAACCCTCCCGTAGCCGGTCCACCAACCGGTCAATCT
>CAYTGY010000160.1:0-4246 GCA_964437265.1 uncultured Spirochaetaceae bacterium
GAGCTTCGGGCGATCGCGGAACAGACGGTGGACGCTCCCGACGGGCCACTACAGATAGGTGATCTGGGCAAGGAAGAGTCAGAAACCGCGGCAGCGGAGCTTGCTGCCCACTACCTGAGCGGATTCACCACCGGGCGGCAGGTGTTTGCATACTTTGCGTCAAAGAGATGAACGAGTGGACCGTCGGATCTTACACAGCTGATCTCCAGAAGACCGCCGCCGCCATCCCGGAGATGATGGAGGTGCTCTCGCAGTGGGAGCCGGGGATGGCTCTGGATGATCTGGAGCATCACGTACTATCCGCTGGAGCGCTTGGGAGGGTGTCGGCGACGCGCGTCAGAGACATCGTGAAGCGCTCCTTCAGTCATCGCTTTCTGACGCCCGATGATCGGCGGGCCCGCAATGCCAAGCGCATTCTAGAGCGTGGACTGGGTGCGGCACCGTTTCGCGACGTGCTGTTCCTGTATAGTATCAGAACGCACCTGGTCATCTATGACTTCCTGGTCGAGCGCTACTGGCCTGCGACGTTTGCCGGTCACGAGACTATTACCGGCGCTCAGATCGTGCTTCATCTGAAAAACGCCTTCGGGACGGATCGGAATCCGGATGGATGGTCGGATAACGTTGCCGCGCGTGTGGCACGGAATTTAGGGAAGGCGCTATCGGACTTCGGGCTCTTTGAGTCAAAACGCACGACGGTCCGGCGACTCCGCGACTACCAACCGAGTGATTTCCTGGTTCTATTCGTACTTCATGAGGCGCACGAGGCCAGCGTCGGCGACACATCTCTGCTGGGACTTGCAGAGTGGGAGGCTTTGGGGCTCTCGCAAGCTGACGTTGTTGATAGAGCGCGTTCGCTTGCGAACGTAAATGGTGTGTTTCTGTTTCAGTACTCGGGCGAGCTTGCCCAATTCTCATGGCGGTACAACACGGTCAAGGAGTTTGTGGATGCATACGCTCCAGCTTGAAAAGTGGTTCGGGGAGCTGATGCACGCGTTGCGCCAGCGAACGGTGTTTGTCAACCAGGGCGACGATCCGGTCTACTTCCTGGTGTATCCACCGGCGGCGTCCGTTGAGGTGTACCAGCTCATGCCCGACTGGCAGAAGAAGCTCAAGCACGCCGAATGGACACCGCACACGTGCAACGTTGGGATGGCGCTTGTCGAGTACATCGAGGACCACCCGGACACCGGGTGGATTGTAGAGCACGAGCGAGAGCACCCGGATGACCAGCGGACGGTCATTGACAGCGTTCGCGAGTTGCTGGGCGATGGAACTGACGCGACCGTGGTCGAGTCATGGGTTCTCGAACAGATAGCCGCAGCATCGAAACTCGACAACGGGGTTTTGCTCCTCACCGGTATCGAGCTTCTGCACCCGTACGTGCAGATTGGGAGGATCGAGCAGCGGCTGCAGGGCCGGTTCACGGTCCCCACCGTGGTCTTCTATCCCGGTACCAAGACCAGCACCTTTGGGCTGCGGTACCTGGGCTTCTACGAACCCGACGGCAACTATCGGTCACGCCACATTGGAGGCACACGAGCATGAAGACCATTGGCGAGCTCTTCGATCAAGACATCAACCGAAGAATTGAGAAGGTTATCCAGTACCAGACCACTGACGATCAGCTCCTGGAGCAGGAGGTCAGGGAGTACATCGCGACCGACGCGATCAAGAGCAATCTTGAACGCTTGCTGGACGAGATCGACGAGGGGATGACTGCCGCATCGGACCGTGACGTCGGTATCTGGGTGAGCGGATTCTACGGTTCAGGGAAGAGCTCATTCACGAAGTACCTGGGCTACGCGTTGGACTCGAGCTTTGAGCTCAACGGAAAGCGCTTCCGCGACCTGTTGAAAACGCGAATTGACGACGTCCCGCTCCAACAGCGCCTTGAGACTGTCGCGAAGAAGCACAACCCGGTGGTGATCCTTTTGGACCTCTCGGTTGATGCAGACGCGCAAAACCATACCATGCCGGTCTCGAGCATCGTCTACTCACACGTCCTGCGGTGGGCCGGCTACTCGAGAGACATCAAGATCGCGTACCTGGAGATGATGGCCGAACAGGATGGTCGGTTTGATGAGCTTGTGGCGGCGGCGAGGGCGCATGGTCGTGAATGGAACAGTGTTCACAACAACCCGATCGTTGGTGGGCGAGTGGCGTCCCAGATTGCCGTGGACATGTATCCCAAGCTCTTTGGAAGCCCAAATGACTTCTACAACCTGAAAGTCGACGAACGTCTCTCGCAACGCGAACAGGTGGATCGGATTATCGAACTGATCCGCAAGAAGACCGACCGAGAGAACGTGATCTTCATTATCGATGAGGCCGGACAGTACGTTGCGCAGAGCGATTCGCTTGTGCTGAACCTTCAAGGGTTTGCACAGAACCTCCAGGCCGCCGGCAAGGGCCGCGTGTGGGTCATCGCTACCGCGCAGCAGACGCTCACCGACGACGTTGGCGCGCTCAACTCGCCCAAACTTTTCAAGCTGAACGACCGATTCCAGATACCTGTGGCGTTGAAGGCAGACGACATCAAGGAGATCACGCACAGGCGTCTTCTGAGCAAGAAGCCGGCGGTGACCGAAGAGCTGGGGAAGCTCTTTGACGCGCAGGGCTCCAAACTGAACGTCCGCACTCGCCTTGAAGAAGTGAAGGGTTACACGTCGACCGTGCAGCGGGGGCAGTTCATCCAGCTCTACCCGTATCTGCCCCAACACTTCGATCTAATGATGAACATCATTGCCCGCTTGGCGAAGAGTACCGGCGGTACCGGCCTGCGCTCGGCAATCAAGGTCGTGCAGGAGACGCTGACGGCAGGCGAAGACGGGAAAGGCGTTGCCGCTCGAGCGCTCGGTGAGCTTGTGACGGTCGTAGACTTCTACGACGTCCTCCAAGAGGATCTTTCCAACTCACCGCAGGTCCGTCACACCGTGGAAGCCGTTAAGAAGACGGTGTCGCGGTTCGGGCAGGCGAGCGCGGAGACGAGCGTGGCGAAGGCGGTTGCCGTGATGCAGATCATGGATGACTTCCCACTGACGCGTCACAATCTTGCGGTGCTCCTGGTCAACCGTGTGGATGCCGACGACGAACAGGAGGCGATCAATAAGGCGATCGATACATTGCTGGATGCTTCGGATGTGCCTCTGGAAGAGGTGGATCGAAGACTGCGTTTCCTGAGCGACAAGGTGGCGGAGTTCCAACGCAAATGGAAGTCGTTTGAGCCAACGGGCCACGAGCAACGCCAGGTGTTGACCGACGTGATTGTCGACGAGGTGCTGCCCGCGAAGCCCAAGGCGACGGTATTCCAGCACAAGCAGGTGAGCGCCGGGCGCTCGCTGACCTTTGCCGACTACACCGTGGGTATCGACCAGTCCCCGGACGGGATCGCCGTTGACCTGCGGATCGTACCGACGTCGGTCTTCCAGGCCGTGCGCAAGCAAGCCCTAAACGAGTCTACGACGCCGGGGCACGCGCGGCTCATCGTCGCCGTGGCCCCTGAGCCGGACAGCCTACGGGATAGCCTTCGGGACGCGTACGCGAGCGCGCGGATGATCCGTGAGATGCGCGCCATGACGCGCGACGGTGATGAAGAGCAGTTCTACCGATCAATGACCGATCGGGAGCGAAACGCCAAGGCGCGGATCGCGGACGCGCTCAAGATAGCGTTCGAAGATGGAACGGTGATCTACGCGGGACAGGACTTTGCCGTCAAGACCAGTGCCAAGTCACCCAAGGCCGCCCTGGAGACCGCAACGGCGTCGGTCGGCAAAAAGGTTTACCACAAGTACGATCACGCCGCCGGTGCGGTTGCAGCGACCGCGGCAGAGAAGATCGTCAAGACGAAGGACGCCTCAACGCTTTCCTCGCAAGACGATCCGCTCGGTCTGCTTGGTGGCTCATCGGGAAACGGCTTTCAGTCTGCGCACGCAGCGGTCGTGGACATGCAGGACTACATCAATCAGAACGGGACCGTGGACGGGAAGAACATCCTGGACGAGCTCTCAAAGCCACCGTACGGTTGGAATAAGGACATGGCGCGGTACGTCATTGCCTGCATGTTCACCGGCGGGGCGCTCTCATTGCGGATAGGAGGCCAGCAGGTTACCTCTACGACCCCTACGGTGATTGAGGCCTTCAAGTCGAATCAGGCGTTTGCGAGAGTGGGCATTGACGCGCCGCCGGCAGAGCTACCGAACGACGTTCTGAGGCGGGCGAAGGACAACCTGATCGAGCTGACCGG
>CAYTGY010000160.1:4346-7830 GCA_964437265.1 uncultured Spirochaetaceae bacterium
GAGCTGACAGACGATCAGCGGGCGCAAGCTGCCGAACATTTTGACGTGCAGTTAGGCAGGCTCAATGAGCAGCCAATCCATGGCGCTGAGGCGGACACCGATCTCGTCGGGACGCTCAAGACCATCGCGTACGACTCGCGGAACGCGATCGATGCCGTCGGCGAGTACGTGAGGCAATCGGCACAGGACAATCGGAATGCCTCCGCGGTTCACTACACGGAGCTGGATATCCCAACCGGAGTCCTCCAGGTGGCGGAGGCCAAGCAGGTTCTGCACCAAATGAACGCAGAGCTCGACGATGCTCCGGCTGACCGACCGGTCCGGTTCAGGTCGCAGGAGTAGCGATGAACGAGAAGCGCATCAGTGCCATAGAGAAGTTCGTTGCCGCACAACGCGCGCTCCTGCGCGCAGACGTTGAGGATCAGCTTCACGGGTACGGAATCCAATCGAACGGAGAACTCCTACCGGAGTCGTCCATCGAGCACCTCCCGGACGACGAGCTTCTGGTTGCGACGCAGCTTCGCCAGCGTCTGCTTCATCTGGCGAGTTCCGCGAAGCCGAAGGCGGCGGTGCAGACGCTCACGCGCGAGCAGGCGTTTACCACGCTCAACCGGATCGTGGCGCTGCGGATGGCGGAATCGCGGGGGATCATCCTGCCGGCGGTGTCATCCGGGATGGAGTCCGAGGGGTTTCAGCTCTATCAGCAGAGCGTGGGTCAGCAGGCTGCCGAGCTGTTCCTCTGGTACCGGGAGTACCTGTTCTCGCTCTACGACGAGCTGAGTCTGGAGCTGCCGCGCCTGTTCGACCGGTTTCGTGGCGAAGGGTTGGTCTTCCCGCGCCAGTCCACCCTTCAGAAGCTGATCGACGCGATGGCGGCGCCGGATCTTGAGGGTATCTGGGACGAGGATGAGACGATCGGCTGGATGTACCAGTACTTCAACGATCCAAAGGAGCGCAAGAAGCTCCGGGAAAAGGGCGTTCCTTCGGACAGTTACGAGCTTGCGATTCGCAATCAGTTTTTTACTCCGCGCTACGTTGTTGAGTTTCTGGTTGATAACAGTCTGGGACGCCTGTGGGCAGAGATCACTCAGAATCGCACGGCGCTCGATGGTGTCTGCGACATGCTGGCGCTCGCGCCGGACGACGTCCTCTCACGACCGGAGCCGAAGGATCCACGCGATCTTGCCGTGATCGACCCGGCGTGTGGGAGCATGCACTTTGGTCTTTACACGTTTGAGGTCCTTGCATCTATCTACTTGGATGCGTGGAGCTCCCGGTACAACCAGACGTGGACGCAAGACTTTGTGAGTTCGTTCGCCAACGAGGACGAGCTGCGCGCGATCATTCCCAAGCTGATCTGCGAGCGAAACATCTACGGGGTAGACATAGACAGCCGGGCGATTCAGATCGCGGGGATGACGCTCTGGCTTCGGGCGCACCGGTGGTGGCAGGAGATGGGCTTGGAACGGGGCGAACGTCCGACGATCAGGCGGTTCAACCTGGCGACGGCGCAGCCGATGCCTGGCGAGAAGGAGTTCTACGCGGAGTTCCTGGAGACGCTCTCCCCGAAGGCGCTACAGCGGATCACGGGTGTGGTCTGGGAGGAGCTCAAGCTTGCCGGCGAGGTCGGGTCGCTTCTGAAGGTGGAGCGGAGCATCGCGCGCGAGGTGAAGGCGTTCCGCGAGGCGTATGGCGGGATCCCGGATCGTGACAGGAAGCAGAACTGGCTGATCGCCGAGGAGCAGGCGGAGTACTCCACGCGCAAGTACGGTGTGGACCTCTCCGAGGTGCACGTTGAAGACGACTGGGCCCAGATGGAGGAGCGGGTTTTCGAGGCGCTCGAGGCGTTTGCGAGGGCGCGACGCACCGAGAGTTCTGGGTATCAGCGCAGTATGTTCGCCGACGACACGCACGCGGGCTTTGCGTTTCTGGATGTGTTGCGTCGCGAGTTTGATGTGGTGCTGATGAATCCGCCGTTCGGGGCGAGTGCAACGAAGGCGAAGGGCTACATCACGAAGCACTATCCCCGAACGAAGAACGATCTCTACGCGGCGTTCGTCGAGGCCTTCCTCGGGCGTCTGCGGCCGGGCGGCTACCTGGGCGCGATCACGTCGCGCACGGGGTTCTTCCTCTCATCGTTCACGAAGTGGCGCGAGGAGATTCTCCTGCAGGAGTCGGAACCGGTGGTGATGGCGGATCTGGGCTTCGGGGTCCTGGACGCGATGGTGGAGACGGCGGCGTACGTCCTGCGGGCGGGTTGATCTTATGTGTATTTACCTATAAGGTAAAGCAGGGAATATTTACCAGGAACGTATATTAGAAGACGACGAACCTGCAGAGAACGACCATGGAAGAGTTGATTCAAGCGCATCCAGACACGGTTCTCCACCCGGGGGAACATCTAAAGGACTATCTCGATTCCCAAGGGATGTCGCAGTCGGAGTTCTGCCGGCGTGCGGGCGTGAGCGAGAAGCACGTGAGCCAGATCATCAGCGGGAAGGCGGGCATCACGGCGGATATGGCGCTCTGCATAGAGCGCGTCCTTGGCGGCGGTGCGGCAATGTGGGTTGACCTGGACGCGGCGTACCGGTTGCGGCAGGCGCGGGAGGAGCAGGCGCTGGTTGTTGCCGAGAGCGTGGAATGGGCGAAGGAGTTCCCAGTCTCCGATCTCCGCGCGCGAGGGGTCGTCCATGCGAAGCGGATGGGTTCAGATACTGTGGACGAGTTGCTTCGCTTCTTTGCGGTCGCTGGACCAAAGGAGTGGGACGTGGTGTACGGTGTGGCCACGGCGCGGTACCGGCAGTCCACGGCGTACGCTGCGTCTCCCTATTCGCAGGCGGCGTACCTGCGGTTGTGCGAGCTGAAAGCGGATCTGGAGGATCTGCCGGCGTTCGACCGGGCGGGTCTGGAGGCTGCCCTGAAGGCTGTCCGCGCACGGCTCGCGGAAGATCCTGAGAAGCTGCTATCGGATGCTCGTGATCTTCTCCGTCGGTGCGGGGTTGCGCTGGTGACGGAGCGAGCGCTTTCTGGCTCGCGCCTGAGCGGTGCGGCGTTCTGGCCGCGAAGGAACCGTGCGATCATCGCGCTCACGGGACGATTCAAGACGGCGGATCATCTCTGGTTTTCCTTCTTCCACGAGTCAGCACACCTGTTGCTCCACAAGGATCGGGATGTGCTCGAGGTGGACGATGTGGGAGGCGACCTTGAGAATGAGGCTGACTCGTTTGCGCGCGAGATGCTGATTCCGCCGAGGGCGTACGAGGATCTCACCTCCGGGAAAGCTCTGACCATGCCGGTCATTCGATCGGTTGCGGAGGAGCACGGTCTGCCGGTGGATAGCCTGGTTGGGATGCTGCAGCACGACAAGGTCCTCCCGCACCAGGCGTTTCTCGAGGTGAGGCGAAAGATGATGTTGGGGGACGATCATGAGTGAGCGAGTATCGGTCAACGGCGCGGTCATCGAGTGGGCGCGTCGGTCGCTGAA
>CAYTGY010000161.1:0-7790 GCA_964437265.1 uncultured Spirochaetaceae bacterium
GGCTCAACAGAAACTGTGGTGCTGCCTCCTCGTACCGGCCTAGATCGAACTCCGACCGGGCGGAGAGAAACGACGTGAACAACTGCCACTGCCTGAGTCCGGCGGAGCGAAACTGCTCCTCGAGCGCCACGGCATTCTCCAGCACGCGCGAATAGTTGCCGGTCACGAAAAGCATCACCGTTTCGTAGAGCGTTGCGCGGGCGCGTTCTACCACGGACCCAACGGCAACCGCATCCTTCGCACCAAGACCAAAGTACTCCCTCGCCCCCAACATGTCCTGCATGGCCAGAAGATGCACGCCAAAGTCAATGTTCGCCCGAGCAACGCCCTCCTGAGAACCAAGCTCGGAATAGCGAATCAGGGCTTGCTTGAGTAGCTCGATCCCCTGCCCACGCTCCCCCACACGAATGAGATACCGCGCGCGGACCAGGGCCGCATCCCCCTGAAGCCATTCACACACGTCGCCGGCATTGCCCAGCAGCGTCTCATTCCGTGCGGCCTCCCGGAGATCACCGCCGGCCAGTGCCAGCGCTATCCGGCCGCACTGCACCACATTCTCCATGCACCGCCGTTCCACAAGCTTGAGTCCCACCGAGGGTACCTCCGCGTAGAGCAGCCGCTGTGCGTCCTCCGTGCAGCCGCGCACCAGCAGATCCGCCACATGCCGCGCGTACAGTACAGGCAGCCGCTCCACGTGACCAAGGCGTTGGAGCAGCTCAAGAAGCGCCTCCGACGTCCGTACCCGGCCTTCCTCCACCGCAAGGACCACAAACGCGGCCAACTCCTCGCGCAGACGCCGCGTCTCCAGCGGACGCCGATGCGAGATCTCCTCAGCAAGACCGGGATCCGTCACCGTAAGCGTGACCTGGTCGCGAACCTCACCGTCGGCTACCAGCTGCTCAATCGCGCGGGCAGGATCAACGGTAGCGACCGTGGTGTCCTTCAGGAACGCAACCACGAGCTCATGCCCCAGCACCGCCGTCGCCCAGTTGAGAACCAGAAGGACCATCTCCAACGCAGGTTCTTCACCGCTTCGAACCAGGATGCCAATCTGACCGGACCTGCGCGGAACGCGTAGGCGAATCCGAGCATCAAGCAGGCTTCTCAGATCGGGGCCAAGCCGCGCCTCTGCTGAGGTGGCCATGATGCGGAGCTCGGGCACGGCTCGTGCAACACGAGCCACAACGTTCGCAACCCGCGCCGGCTCGGTCTCGCGGTACAGGTGCACATCCTCCAGGACCAGGACCGGCAGCGCGCACGTCCGGCCGCAGCGTCGAGCGTACGCAATGAAGAACAGCTCGAGCGCCAGCTCAATGTCGCGCTCTACGGCGCTGGGGTACATCTGCCTATGGTCCACGCCTGCCGCCCACGCCAGCACCGGCAACCGTTCGTCCCAACACACGCGTTCCGCGGTCTCAAGTGCATCCACCACCGCGGCGGTTGCGTGCGCCCCAATGGACGTAAGCAACGGCCCATTCGCGCCGGAGCCATGGGCCGGCGCCATGGTGACCGGCCCAGCACCTGAGGTGCCGTACAGCCGTTGCAGCGCCTCGCCCGTGGCTCTCCGGGCTTCCTCCGCCGCAGCGCACAAGATAAGCGCACCCCGTTGATCGGCCGCTGCAATGTCAAAGCACGCGAGCACGCGGTCAACGTTCTCATCCAGGGCGTCGTCATCCTCCGTACGGTCCTGAACGGTTCCGGAGACGCGCTCCGCCCTCACAAGACGGTACAGCTCGGTTCCACCGGTATCCACCCGGTCCAGGGTCACGCGGCTTCCCAACTGCTGTTGCGCGCCGGCGGTGAGCCAGACCTGGTCATCCGACGGCGCGCGGCGAAGCGCAGCCGGCACGCCGTGCTCAACGGCCGCATCTCCGTCCGGCACGTCGTCCAGCAGAACGGACCAGCCGAAGAGCTCGCCGGAACGCGAACGCAAGTACCGGGCAACCTCAGCGAGGGTGCCGACCACGCCGGCGCGGTCCACGATGGGACTGTTTGGTATAGCATAGAGGCTCACGCCCCGTTCTGGGCGGTGCACCTCCGCTGAGACGGCGGCCACGAGCTCGTTAACGTGGCCAATCACCTGCGCAAGCCGTCCAGGGTGGAGCCGTTCGAGCTGTCGGTGACTGTGAATCTCTACGGCCATGATGTACATGCGAGGTCAGAACTCCTCTGATGCAAGGTTCGCGGGATCTGCAAATCCTACCGAGTCGACATCACCGCGGTACTGCTCGCCATAGATGTGGGCCATCAATGTCTCCATGTCGTCGGGATCCAACTCAATGAATTGCACCGCCACGTAGGTTCGTTGCGCATCACTATACTTGCGCATCACTCTGCCACGGGAGGGGATCATGTCCTGCCCCACGGTGATGCGGAGGTCAACGTCGGTGTACAGCAGCATGGCGGGTCCGTCGCCGGCAATGCTGAAGAGCACACCTGAGCCGGAAACATCAATCAGCTGCGCACCTTGGTACTCGCCCTCATCCACTCCCTTGGAGAAGTAGCCGTTCACCTTGAGCGAATAGGCAAAGATGCGCGCAAACTGTTGCACAAAGGCGAAGGCCTCCGGCTCAAATCGGTCACCATCCGTACCGGTCTTCATGAGGTACAGGTAGCCCACCACATACTGATGGTACAGAATTGGGCAGTACAACTCTTGCCGTATCCCCTCCTCCAAGGCCTCCTCGGTAGCCTGTCCAATCTTGGCAAGGGCCTGGAACATATCCCCGCCTGCAGCGATCTCATGGCTGACTACCTCATCCTGAGTCAGGAGCCGGTCAAGCGCCTCCGAAGGGATCACGCGCTCGCCGGTCTCAAATGGGAGCGGAAGCATCTTCCCGGTGGTAGAGATGATCCGCTCCGGGAACGCCTGCGGTCGCCGCTCGCGGAACATCACGATTTTGGTATCAGAGGCGAACCGCTGCCCGCGACGACGAAACTCGGCAACCAGACGGTCTATCTTAGTCGTGTCAAATCCCGGGTCGAATCCCGGGTCCTCCACCGGATCGTACTGCTCGCTATCCGGATAGCTGAGACGGACCTCCTGGCCCTTGTGGAGAAACGCCACTGAGACGCCGTCCGGACGCTCAATTCGCTCGAACGCGCGTCCAAGCCCGCGGTAGACACCCTCCGGCATAGCAAGGACACGCTGTCCCGGAACGCTGGACAGCACGGCGGACGTGAAGGTCATGGCGTTGTTTCGGAATCGAAAGAAAACGCGCAACTGCCCGCGTTCCGGCACTCGCTCATCATCCACGGATAGCCTAACCTGGTCCTCGCTATAGCCCTCAACGGCCGCCCGAAGACGCTCCCGACCAAGGTGTATCTCAAGAGGGGTCCGGCGCTCGTGCAGGCTCTTGAGAATGAACTCCCGCTCTACCCGCTTGATCTCGTCCGCCACATCCGCTCCTACGGTTCAGCGCAGCGATGTCGCCGGTCGGTAGGAGGTCGGATCGAACCGGCCGGTGCCTTCCCGCTCGGTCTCCTGAACCTGGATGCCGGCACTATACCATTCGCCGCCCGCGTGTTCCATAATCACCTCTCCCGCCAGTGATCGGCTCTGTCCCAACACTCGGAACAGTACAGAGAGCTCCCCGTCCCCCACCAGCTCAGGTCCCCCCACCCGCACGGCATCGGCTCCGGCGCCCTGACCAATCGATTGCACCAGTCGAACCGCGTTTTCTCTGGCCGGAGCTGCTTCACGCGGCTCTACCTCCCGCCCGGCGAGCGCCTCGTCCAGAAACTCCTCCGCCGCCCGAACGGCGGCGACCTCCGTTGCAGACATCAGACTCTGGCCCTCGAGCCGCCCAATAACAAAATCATACGGATACGCGGGCTGAGCGGCGAATCGCTGCGCCTCGAACGCCGCTTCCCGGGGATCAAGCGGCTCCGCTGCAGCAGCCGCGGCTCTCCGCCTCCCGGCGTCCGTCACCTGCATGTCAACCACCTCCCGCTCCGGCTCAGAGTCCGGTTGCGGCTGAGGCCGGCGCGGTTCCGGCGGGACTGGGGTCTCCGCCCGCGTCGCTTCCGGGGCCGGCGGAGACGCCTCATCCGACCGGCGGTTGCAGGCCGTGATTCCGACAAGAGTCACCAGGATAATGAGTCCAAAGAAGTAGACGTGGCGAGTTCTCATTGGCACGTGGACGGACCCAACGGCGATACTATAGACTGCGCCCGTGGATGTAAAGGACCGCGTGCTCACCCATCTTGACCGTGACTTCACCAGGGCCGTTCGCGATCCGCTGTGGGGACACATCTACCTCACCGACGGGCTGATGCGGCTGGTCAACACGGATGCGTTTCAACAACTCAGCAGAATCAAGCAGCTGGGCCCGGCGTACCTGGTGTATCCGGGTGCCACGCACACCCGCCTATCTCACAGCCTGGGCGTCTTCCACGTGGCGCACCGGGTGGTTCGTCGCCTGGTGTCGTTGCCTGACGCGCCTGATCTCACCCTGGAAGGAGTGATCGCCTTCCTCTGCGCCGCCCTGCTCCACGACGTCGGCCACTTTCCCTTCACCCACAGTCTCAAAGAGCTCCCGCTTGAGGAGCACGAGTTGCTCTCTCGGCAGGCCGTTACATCCGGAGAGCTCGCGGAACGTATCAGGTCCGATGTGGGGATTGACCCGGCGACGGTTGGCGCCATCATTGACGAAACCGCACCTGACAACGGAGACCCGGAGATTGGGCTCTTTCGCAGGCTCCTCTCCGGAGCCCTGGACCCGGATAAGCTTGACTACCTCAACCGCGACGCGTACTTCTGCGGCGTTCCGTACGGAACGCAGGACATCGATTATGTCCTCAGCCGCCTCCTACCGCTGGGCTACGAGGGGATCGCACTGGATGCGAGCGGAGTCTCCGCGGTTGAGAATATCCTCTTCTCCAAGTACTTGATGTACCGCGCCGTGTACTGGCACCGCACGGTCCGGATTGCCACTGCCATGGTCAAGAAAGGCCTCTTCCTGGCGCTTGCGAACGGGCTTGTTCAGCCGGCGGATCTCTACGGACTGGACGACGAGAGCTTCTTTGGCCGTTTCTCCTCCCGAACCGAACCCCCGTTCTCACTGGTGGAGGCGGTCTATAACCGACGTCTGCATCGCCCGGTGGCTGAGTTGGCCATTCCGGAGGATTTCTCCATCCTTGAACGGTTGACGTCACTGCCCAACCGGCTGGATGCGGAGCGACGGCTTGCCACACTCATTGCAGAAGCCGGTGTCCCGGTCTCCGACCAGGACGTGGTGATCGACCTGCCGGAGGGGATTTCGTTTGAGGTCTCTTTCCCGGTCATAGAGGACGGCGCGAAGGTGGACTATACCGCTTCCGGCACCGTGTTCACCAAACAGGTCGTGGATGATTTTACGCACACACTCCGCCGGATTCGCGTCATGGTCCACCCCCGCCTGGTTGACCACGCACCGCCAAAGCATCTGCTGATCCAGGCGTTACTCGGATAGCCCCATGCACCCTACCCGCGGCGAATTCCGTCGTTGATTCCGTCACGGCAATGTATTAGAATCGCTATCGACAAGGCCGCCCGATGAAGTATTCAAAGCTGATAAAGGAACGTGTGCGCAGGGTCGGTGTCCTGCTCCGTGAAATGGGATTTGACCTCGTCGACGGCGAGGTTGCGGACGGAACGTACTCAGCTGCCTTTGAGGGCACCGACGGGTTCCAGGGCGGGGTCTTTATTGACCGGGAAAGCAAGTTCCTGGAATTGGCATACACCTTCACCTTCTCCGCCAATCTTTCCGCATTCGTTCGTTCCCGGCTGGAGGAGCTGTTCCAGGTCTGCTACGAGTTTGGCTGCTACATGAACCTTCAGACCTCTGAAGAAGAGATCTCGTTCTCTATCTTCGCCAAGATCTACTATGCGGGCCTCAATTATTATGCGCTCAAGGAGACGATCCGGGATTTCCGGGAAGCGGTGGAAGCTCTCTCTGAGATCCTGGACTTGAAGCAGGAGGTTCGCAGGGGGGAAACCGGTGCCGATTCATAACCTCATGGAGACGCTCGTGCTCCGTGTGGTGGACCAGATCTCCGACGAGGACGCGGCGTCCGAGCCCCCTACGTACTGCACCACACCCGACTGCAGACAAGACGTCGCCTGCTTTGTGCTCAATCGCGTCCCACAACGCTATGTCAACTCCGCGCGAGGAGAGGCACACGTAGATGGCGACCTTACCAACGACCTCCAACTCCGGATAGACGTAGTCACCCTGGTCCATGAGGGGCTACGACGCGTTACGTCAATACGGCGCTCCTATTATGACGAAGACACCGGCAACGAGCCGGTCCAGGGCCCGGCGTTTCGGCTTCCCATCATCAAAGGGCGACTGTTTAATGGCCTGGACTTCCAGCCAATCAAGGACGTCGCGGTTCGGCTGCTTGCCAATGATGCATTGCTCACCATGATAGACAACCGGTGGAGCAATCCCTACGTAATTCCGGAAAACACCCCCGCCACCTACATTTTCCTTCCACGCCCGCTCCCTGCGAGTCATGCTGGAGAGCGAAAAGAGATGGAGTTGGAGATTCGTGTGGAAGATCCTCAGTACGAGCCGTTTCACCACTTCTTCAAGCTGGAGGTCTCCAGCAAGCCCGTAGCTGCTGATCTGTTGGACACCACCAGCGACCTCCGCGTCCCGGACCTCTACCTCTTACCGGCGGTCTAGAAGCGTTCGCTGAGAATCTGGGCGTCCTGAATCCGACCCAGACACGCTTCCTCACTAAAGTGGAGCACCTTCTGCATGATGCTTTCTCCGTGCCTAAGCGAATTGGAGACTACGGCTACACCCAGATGCGCAAACCCCAGGCTGTCCTGAAGGTCCACCTCAGCCGCGGAGACGCGGTACCGCTTGATCAGCTTCTCCTTCAATGAGTTGACCATCCGGCGCTTCTCCTTGATAGAGGTGACCTCCGGCAGCTCTATAATGAGTTGAAGCATGGAGACGACCATACGCGGCGGACCACCCTACTCGCTGAGCATATCCTTGATGTCGCCCATCCTGAGATTCAGCATCTCAGACTCATCTCCGCCCCCGGTTCGGTCCTTGAGCGGCAGATACACCTCATTGTACAGCTCTGCGAGCTGATACACGTCATCTCCCGCGTAGATCCGCGGCGTCTTCACCTCAAGACTGTAGCTCTTGTCGCTCATACCTCGTTTCATGACGTGAATCGGGTCAGAGACGGTTAGGGCAAAGTGCGGGCCGTAGTAGAGCATGTAGGCGAGCACCATCACAACGATCAGCACGAAATAGAAGAGACTGGTTCGCGACTGCTCTTGGTTCACCGGGCGCAGATCAAAGAAGACCTCAAGCCCTGCCGCCGTCCCATAGCCGTAGTCCCGTGATCCAAACATCTCGTCGTAGAACGGCGCGTCGTACCGAGAGTAGCGTACCGCCCCGTCCTGCTCCACAATCAGGATAGACGGCTCCGCCTCCACGTAGCGCTCAAGCGCCCGTGTGCGCTCAGGGGATGCCAATCCAGCCTCTTGGATGTACTCGAGCGCCTCCGCGGTCCGCGTCTGGTAGGAGATCTCCAGGCTTGGGAGCCCCAGCAGGCTGGAAGCCATGGTGAGAATCAGCACGCCGACCACTAGGATTGAGACGCCCACCGTGGTGATCTTGGCCACATGACGCTGCGCCATGGGGGAATCCGTGTTCTTGATTCGCGTGAAGATTTTGAGCACGCGGTCGCGACAGCATTAAATGAAAATTATTACCGCTTGCTATCAGAATGGTGCGCGGAACATGACATCGTGTTGACCGGCCATCCAGAAGGGGGAGGTG
>CAYTGY010000162.1:0-7667 GCA_964437265.1 uncultured Spirochaetaceae bacterium
GAGATCAGGATCTGGACGTCAACCCGTGCAAGACCAAGAAGCTATCCAATATGCGGGCCGCCGGTCGTGATGAGAACGTGGTCCTCACGCCCCACCGCGTGATGACGCTGGAGACGGCGATCAACTTCATTAGTGACGACGAACTGGTCGAAATCACGCCTGCCTCCATTCGGATGCGCAAGACGGTCCTGCTGCAGAGCGAACGCAAGAAGCTGCGGTAACAGATACAGAACGGTGCATTCGTGGCATACTCACTGCATGTTTTTTGAATTCAGACAATACACAACGTTTCCGGGAAAGCGGGCCGAATGGGTGAAGCACATGGAGAGTGTGGTGATCCCGTTTCAAGCATCGAAAGGCATGGTAGTCGTCGGTAGTTGGGTGGATGAAGAGGACGAGAACATCTACTACTGGATGCGGCGCTTCAAGAACGAGAAGGAGCGCGAACGGCTGTACAAGAAGGTCTACGAGAGCGACGAGTGGAAGAACGAGATCGGCCCTCGCGCGGGTGAGTTGCTCGACCGCAAGAAGATCAAGGTCAGGCGCATTGTTCCAACGCCCAAGTCGGTGATCGAGTAGGTTACTGAAGCGGATCGATGACGCGGGTGTCTGCAGTTAGACGGCGGAAGTGTTGGGCGTTGCTTGTGGCGATTGCGTCGACTCCTGCGGCGACGAGGATGCGGATGATGAAGGCATCATAGGCGGTTCCCCCGGCCGCCGGTACTGACGCAAGCTCTTCCGTGACGGACCAGATACGCGATGCGTCAAACGGTGCAATCTCTGCGTTGTCCCGAAGCGAGCCCCGCAGAACGTCAAGTGTCTCAGCAGGACTCAACCGGTACTCCGGTGGGAGTCGCGTGAGCACTGCGTAGGCCTCGATCAGTGAATGGTGTGCGACCACCACACGGTCGCGCTCGAACGCGGTGTTGAGCCATCCGGCCATCGCGACGTGCAGCGGGTGGTTCGCGTGCACGCAGGGTACGATAACCGAGGTGTCGATACCCACGGTCATCCCAGCGGTCCCTCCAGACTGTCGATCCGTTCAGCTCTCACGCCGTCTGCGTCGAAGACCGATGCAGGAGCTATGCCGTTGCCGGTGTCAATCGCCACGATACGGCCGCGTTGAACCCTGCGGTGCTGCTTGACCGCGGGGACGATGATGATCCCTTGAGGCTCAGCTACGAACTGCACTTGCGTACCGGCGGTGAGACCGTAGCGTTCGCGCAGTCGCTTTGGGATTACCAACCGGCCGGAGCTGTCTACCGACGGTTTCTCAGCCATGGTGCGAATGATACCATACATAATGGCATTTGGCAATCAAATTGCCAAAAACAGCACAGTCGCCGCTCACTTGCGCTCTGAGCCGGTCCGTTCCAGCGCGGCTGCGATCACGTCCTCCGGATAGCCGATGAGTCGTAGGAGCTTGATGGCGTTGCGGGTCTGCACCACACCTTCATGGATGGTGTAGTCGAACGAGAGGCCGGTCTTATCCGCGCTGTCGGTGAAGTAGTAAAGCTCGTACCGGTCTGCCACGCCGCGCGCAATCGCCACATCGTGGGTGGCCGCAACCGTCAGTGCAGGACTGTCGGCCAGATAGTGCAAGATCGCGATTGAGGCGCTCTCTCGCTCCAACGAGTTGGTGCCGGAGAGGAGCTCGTCGATCAGCAGCAAGACCGGCGTGCCTTCGCCGACCTCCTCGATCATCCGGTAGATACGTTCGGCCTCGTCATAGTAGAAGCTCTTGCCTTCAGCCAGATCGTCGTGCTTCTCTATAGAGGACATGATGCGAAAGAGCGGGGCCGCGTAGCGTTTGGCGAAGGCGTAGCCGGCGGTCTGGGCGAAGAGCACACTGATGCCGACGGTCCGCAGAAAGGTCGACTTGCCTGCCATATTTGTCCCGGTGACGATCGCTCCTGGCCGACCGATGGTCACCGTGTTGGCCACTGCCTTGGTGACCAACGGATGGTAGACACCGGTGAGCTCGATCCCGGCCGCAGTCCCCGCACCGGTCTCCACCTCGCAGGTGCGCGAACGCTTTGATCGGTAGGATGCGAGCGCGTGCAGCGCGTCCACCGTACCGATGCCTTGGTACAGCCGCTGGAAAGAACTGCGCTCCGCGTCGATGGTTCCGATGATGCGGTTGTAGGCAATCAGGTCGATCTGGAAGTAGATCTTCACATAGACCAAGAGCATCTCTACCAGATCGCCGGAGAAGCTCGGTGTGGGGCTTGGCGCACCGGTGAGCAGCCAGCGGAACGCGCGTTTGCATCCGGCTGCGGCGCGGCGATCTTCGGGAAGATCGAAGAAGGGAAGGTGCCGTGCTGCATCCACCATCCGGCTCAGTATCCGAAGCGCGGGGACGTCCACCGAAAGGTGGCGGGCTTTCCGGTAGTACACCACCATGTTGGTGATGAAGATTCCGACAATGGCGACGGCGCCAAGCGCCGCATTGATGAACGCGGTAAACAGGATCGCCGCGATCGCCGCCAGGCAGAGTCCGACGAATAGTCCGGAGAACCGGTCGGTGCGAACGCCATCTCCCCACAGCAACACCGCCGGATCCGCATCTCGCTCTTCGCCAACGCGAGCAAGCGCTTCGGCGATCTGGAGTCTATTTTTGGTGTCATCCCCGAAGAGGTCGATGAGTGCTGCACGTTCACGCACGACGTCGGAGCCCGGAAGCGCATGTCGCAGGATGCGCATGAGCTCGTTTCGCCCGGCCATGGTGAAGCAGATGTCCAGTTCCGCGTGGATATCGTCCATGCCCAGGTCTATCCACGTGCGGTCATCTACGCAGCCGAGGTCCGGATCCCGTGTGGCCTCACGGTAGCGCTCCTGCAACAGCTCAAACTCTGTGTACGTTATCCGCTCGACCGCCGAGCCGTCTGCCTTCCAGCGCTTGCGGGCGCGCACGCGCGCATCTGCCAGCGCAACTGCTCTTCGGAACGTGACGTAGAGCCAACCGGGAACCACGATGAGCCCAATGCCCCAGTACCAGACCGCGCCGAAATTGTAGCCCATGGTGCCGAAGACAATTGGTACGGCGATTGCCACGAATACGAAGGTCGTTCGAAAGAACTTGAGAATGCCGGGCTTGAGACGGGAGAGAGCTTGAGCGATGCGCATTGGGTGAGAGCCTACCATTCGTCAGGCTCGGAGGCTACCCGCGGTATTCGGCGATCTTACGGAGGAGCTCGACTCGATTCTTCACGCCGCACTTGCGATACACATTGTAGAGGTGTGCCGCAACGGTGCGTTGGGAGATGAAGAGCGTCTGGCCGATCTCCGCAGCGGTCTTGCCCTGAGCCAGAATCGCCAGGATCTCAATCTCACGAGCGGTGACGCGGTAGTCGGTGATAAACGCGTCAGGGAGGGCTCTTTCCATCGGGCCGAGACCACCATTGCGGTTGCTGTCCAGAGCAGGACGAAGGTTCCTCCGGCCAACACATTGGCATAGATAGCGGCGGCCTGAGGAATGATGAGACGTCCCACCGACGAAAGAAGAGCGAGGATGGTGTAGCTCACTGCAGACGCGAGAATCACCGGCACCATCGGACGTGCGCGGCTGAGGCGCGGGAGATTGAAGATCAGCACCACCCGGACGTCGTTCTTGACGCCGGCCGCCCGAAGGAAAAACAGCGGACCGAAGTAGGCGATGACGATCGATACTCCGGCCCGAACCCGTGCAAAAAGGACAGAGAGCTGCGTAAGAGGGCCGACGAGGAACTCTTGCTGGAAGAGGACCCAGCGGCAAACAGGATCCAAACCCCGTAGCCGGCGGCATACACCAGATAGTTGCGCAACCATGGCGCGCGATTTCGCGTGTAGACAACGGACGTGAGTCCAACCGAGGCAGACATGATCGCGAAGCTGAGGATGCTGAGCCAGAGCGCGACTTGGTTCACGTAGCATGACGATACACTACCGTGCCGCCGTGTGGACAGATCGGTTTGCAGCGCGCTTGACGCACGGTTCCGGCGGTGACTAGATGGTGTCATGCTCAACGGAGTGATCAGCCGGAAACTCAGCGCTCTCGATGCGACGCTCGCTGAGCTTGAGAGCCTTACGCCGCTCTCGGTGGCAACGATCGAGGCGGAGTGGACCACGCGGCGTGCAGTGGAGCGGGATCTTCAGGTGCTCTCTGAGATCGTCGTTGATCTGTGTCAGCGGTTGCTGTCTATCCTGGGCGAGAGTCCGGCGCCGAGCGCCGGTGATGCCGTCAAACGATGCATAGCGGGAGGTGTGCTCTCAGACCGGGAGGGCTACATCAAGGCGGTGCAGATGCGGAACATCATCGTTCATCGTTATGATCAGGTGGACCCACGGGGCCTCGCTGATGTTGTGTCCAATCACCTTGGTGAGTACCGGAGCTTCAGGGATGAGGTTCTTGCTTTTGTCACCGAGCGGGAGGAGCCTGATGGCGAGTGACACAGGCGGGCGCGGCGTGACGGATCGCCTTGCCCCGATGCTCCGGGACGAACCGGGTGTGGTGGCGGCGTGGCTCTTCGGGTCCGAATCCTCCGGGCGTGCGGTGGCCGGAAGCGATGTGGACGTGGGGATTCTCACCGCTTCGCCGTTCGACTGGGAGCACCTGTCGGCACTCAGTCGGCGTCTTGAGGATGCTGCCGGCGGGCGAGACGTCGACGTGGTAGACGTGCGGGCGGCGGACCCGATCCTTGCGTTTGAAGCGGTATCAGGTCGCCTGCTCTTCAAGCGCGATCCTGCGCTCGTGGCCGAAGCGGTCTCGCTTATTGCCCGAGAGTACGAGTCTGCGATGGAGCTGATCAAGCGGGGAATGCAGTACCGCGCCGAGCTTGCCGGGCGCGGGTAGTCACGCGACGATTTCGCGGTCACGCGACGGCTACCGCGGCAAACACGGTCAGCCCCACAAAGAAGAGCAGCAGCACCGTTCGTAGATCCGGCGCCATGGCGCGTACCCGGGAGGAGAATCGTTTGCCGGGTTTGCTCATCACCGCCAGGTAGAGGCCCACGCCAAGCGCGGCAGCTCCCGCGGTTGCGAGCAGCTTGGCTCCGGTGTAGAGGTCAGGGAGTTTTGGGGTGGGGCCGCCTTCGAGCAGCCGATGGAGGAAACCAAAGAACGGGTGGGCAAAGACGCCTGCGGCAAGACAGCCGGCTGCCAACAGTACCACCGGGATCAGCAGGAAGGCATCCGGCCGGGCGTCGGCGGCCTTCGGCGCAGGCGCTTCGCCCTGCGTGGGCAGGAACACGCGGCTGAGCTTGATGAAGCTCGCGATGGTTGCCGCCCCGGTGATCCAGAGCAGCAGGTAGGCCGGGTCGCCGTCCATCACCTGGGAGATGAGCGCCTTGCTCCCGTAGCCGTTCCACGGCGGCAGCCCGGCAATGGAGAGTGCTCCGGCAAAGAAGGTCATCGCGAGCAACGGCGAGGTGCGTGCCACCCCGTGCATCTGGAAGAGGTTGCGCGAACCGGTGATCTGGACCGCCGTGCCTACGCTCAGGAAGAGCAGACTTTTGAACAGCGCGTGATTGACCGCATGGGAGAACGAGGCGGTGAGCGAGAGCGCGCCGGTCATCCCCACCACCGCGAGCACGTATCCCATCTGTGAGATCGAATGGTACGCGAGGAGTCGCTTGGCGTCGGTCTGGCTGAGCGCGTTGATCACCGCAAGCAGGGCGGTGATTGCGCCAGTCCAGACGAAGAGCCGGTTGAGATAGTCGGCGGCGAAGACGTGGCGGATGCGGAGCATGGCGAAGAAGGAGACCTTGATGAGCACCGCTGAGAGCAATGCGGAGACCGGATGCGGCGCGTACGCGTGCGCTTCAGGGAGCCATGTGTGGAACGGGATGAACGCGGTGCGTACGCCGATTCCCACGCAAAGCGCGGCAACCGCCAGATGAATCGCGGTGGCGTCGCCCAAACCCGGTTGGAGGCGCACTCGCCGTGCAATTCCGGCAAGCGAAAGCGTGCCCAGATCACGGTAGATGAGAAAGACCCCAAAGAGGAAGAAGAGGATCCCCACCGTGCTCAAGATCAGGTACTTGAACGCCGCCACCAGACCGGTTGAGCTTCTCTCATAGGCAATCAGGACGTAGGCGGCCATTGCAACCACCTCAAAGGCCACGAACAAGGTGAACACGTCGCCGGTGACCGTCACCGCAACCATCCCGGCGACCAGCAGCATGAGAAAGAAGAAGAACGAACTGCCGTATCGCCGCCGCGAAAGCGCGGCGGTACCAATCACCAGCGACAGGCTGACAATAAGCACCGCGGAGACCCACGCGAAGCCGTCCATGGAGAGCGAGATCCCGACCGGTTCAGACCAGCCGCCCAGCGCGTACCGGACCTCGCTTCCCGCGAAGACCGCCGGCGCCAGGGCCCCAAGCACGCCGCCGGCGGCCGGGAGGGCGGCCAGCGCTGCCACACTGAGGAGACGACCGGCCAACAGCCTATTCGGCATGAGCTTGCCAATGAGGGCAAGGGCGCTTCCGGCAAGCGGCGCCACCAAGAGCAACGCGAGGAGGGTAGGGTTACTCATGCAGCTTCCACGCCTCCCGCTCTATGGTGCGCATATCCAGCGTTCCGTACCGCCGGTAGAGACGGTAGACCAGTGCAAAGGCGAGCGCAATGAGGCAGACGCCTACCACAATCGCGGTGAGCATCAGTGCCTGCGGGAGCGGGTCCACCATCGGTAGCGCCGGCTCAGATCCGGTTGCCGTCTCCTGGATAGGGGCGGTGCGCCCGGAGATGGACCCGTAGTAGACAAAGAAGAAGATGACCGCGCTGTTGGCAATGCTCAAGGCGATCACCTTCTTGATGAGGTTGTCCTTATTCACCAGGCCCCAGAGGCCAATCAGGAATACCGCGCCAATGAGGTAGTAGGCCATCACTCCTCCCGGAACAGGTGCATACAGATGATGCTCACCCCGGCGCCCACCTTGACGCCGATCAGCGTATTGAGGAGCAGGATAAATCCAACGCGCGGGACCGGCGCCGGGGCAGCCGGGTTTCCCAGGAACCCCACGCCGGCGATCACGCCCGCCACGCCGGCGGCGAGTAGGAGCACGAAGGCTGCTGCCTCAGCGCCGGTGAGCGTGCGAAGCGGAAAGAGCTCCTCGGCCGCAGATACTCCTTTGCTCAACGAGAGCAGGATCACGCCTGAGGCGATCACCACGCCGGCCTGGAAGCCGCCGCCGGGAGAGAGGTGGCCGTGGGTGAAGAGATAGAACCCAAAGAGAAACATGAACGGGCTGAGCTTTCGTGAGATCAGGTCAAGGATCTCAGTCTTCTTTCTTCGATCCACGAATCTGCTCCACAAATACCATCACTCCGGAGACCGCCAACAAAAGCACGATCGTCTCTCCCAATGTGTCGAACGCGCGGTAGCCAAGGTAGATCGCCGTTACCAGATTGGGCGCCCCGGTCTCCGCCTCACTGTGGGCAATCAGGTGGTCCCGAATAGGCGTAACCTCCGGATGATCGCCCCGGAGTGCGAAGAAGAGAAACACCGCCACCACGCCCACCGCCGCGACCTCCAGTATCGCGGCAAGTACGCGCCTCCGTCGGGAGCCGCTCACGTGGTGTCCCTCCGTTCGGTCTTGTAGACAATCCAGATCATCACCACCGTGCCCACGCCGGTTCCCACCGCCGCCTCCGTGAGCGCCACATCCGGGGCGTGCAGGACAAAGAA
>CAYTGY010000163.1:0-7647 GCA_964437265.1 uncultured Spirochaetaceae bacterium
GGAGAAGTTCTTCAATATCAAGTGCCGGACCAGCGGTCTGGTTCCGGACTGCGTAGTCCTGGTCGCCACCATCCGAGCGCTCAAGATGCACGGAGGCGGACCGAAGGTGGTTGCCGGCCGGCCGCTCGCGCCTGAGTACACCCAAGAGAATCTGGGGCTGCTTCAGGAAGGTGGTACCAATTTGCGGAAGCACATTGAGAACGCGCTTGCGTACGGGGTGCCGGTGGTGGTGGCGGTAAACCGGTTTCCAACGGACACGGACGCAGAGGTTGAGCTGGTGAGGCGGATGGCCGCGGACGCAGGCGCGGCTGACGCGGTGGTCAGTGATCACTGGGCCAAAGGCGGCGCCGGCGCCGCGGAGTTGGGCCGCGCGGTGGTTGCCGCCTGCCGGCAGCCCTCGTCGTTCGACTACCTCTATCCGCTGGACCTATCGATAAAGGAGAAGATCGAGACGATCGCCAAACGTATGTACGGCGCGGCCGGCGTTGAGTACTCGGACCGTGCCGAGGAGCAGATTGCGCGGTACACGCGCAACGGCTTTGGCGCGCTTCCCATCTGTATGGCAAAGACGCACCTGAGCCTCAGTCACGATCCGGCGCTCAAAGGTGCGCCCACCGGGTTCACCGTCCCGGTGCGTGAGGTCCGGATGAGCGTCGGCGCCGGATTCCTCTATCCGCTCCTGGGAACCATGAGCACCATGCCGGGCCTGCCCACGCGCCCTGCGTTCTATGATGTGGACCTGGATCCGGAGACCGGCAGTGTGGTCGGGTTGTTCTGAGGGGCGTGCTGAGGAGACTCTTGAAGGCCCGCAACGACTTTGGACGGCGTTGACCCTAAGTAGCATGATACGGTATATATGTACATATTCTTGGCCATATCGGAGGTTCCGATGGCGCACGACACCACCTTGCACATCAAGATAGACCCGGCGACGAACGAGCAATTGTCGCGCCTCGCTGACGTGCGGAAGACGAGCAAGGCGCAACTGGTCCGGCAGGCGATCTCCACGTGCTACTCGTTGCCTACTGACGAGCTTCCCGCCCAACAACGGCGAGCCGTCGCCGCCTACGAGGGGGGCTTTATCAGCATCGGGAAGCTTGCCGAGGCGTTTGGGATGCATGTCATAGAGATGAGAAGGTGGATGTACGAGCACGGCGTCGAGCTCCGTACCGCCTCATCTGCAGATGACCATCTGCATGCGTGAGTCGGAGTCGAGCTGGTTCTTTGATATCGTCACCCTTGCCAACTTCGCCCTCACCGGATCCTTTGGCCTTGTGACGGAACGGTACGGGCGTTCGCTGCTGGTGACCGAAGCCGTTCGAACCGAGCTGGCGGCAGGCCGCGCCAAAGGGTACAGCGCATTGGAGGTTGTGGAATCGGCACTCGGGTCCGGCCACATCGCGAGCGCCGGTCTTATGGGCTCGGCTGAGAGTGCGCTGTTCGCACAGCTGCTGCAAGACCTCGGGTCTGGAGAGGCGTCGTGCATCGCCTTTGCTCGAAATCGCAACGGTATTGTGGCAACTGACGATCGTTCGGCACGCCTCTGCTGCTCGCAATACGACGTACGAGTTACGGGAACAATCGGGATTCTCAAGGCGATGTGCTTGGATCGAACGCTCAGCCCGGATGCGGCGGACGAAACTCTCGCGCGTATGGTTGAGACCGGCTTCTTCTCTCCGGTGCGGCGGATCAGCGACGTGCTGTGAGCGGCCGGCTTCGAGAGCGAACAAGGAAGCCGCGCCCTTCGCGGATAGATCCTCTCCATGCTCTCTGGGAGATCTGGCCGCTATCGTGTCAGATGTATGCGTTGTCGGGGAGGTGCGATTTTCAATCCAGACTACAAAGATCTGTTGAGGCTATTCACCGAGCACGGCGTCGTCAGAGCCACCGGCGATATCGACTTATTCGTTCGTGCGACGTCAAAGAACGCCGCCGCCGTATTCGATGCCCTTGCGGAATTCGGGGCGCCGCTGTCCAACATCACTGCCGACGATTTCGCCGTGCCCGGGACCGTCTATCAGATTGGCGTCCAGCCCAACCGCATTGACATCCTGACGGAAATCGACGGCGTGTCGTACGAAGAGGTCGGCCGGGTCATGCTGAACGTCGACGACCTGACCGTGCCCTTCTTGAACCTATCGTCGCTCAAGCGAAACAAGGCACCTACCGGGCGCGCCAGGGACAAGCTGGACCTTGAGCTCTTGAACGAGGGCGAGCGTCCCGAGTCTTAGGACGCTGCCGGATGGGCGCGTTCACCACCACCGCACAAAGAGAGGTGCCGGTCTTCCCTGTTGCGTCCACCACAACTCCCCATTGACACCAAACGTACGTACGCTAGTATAGTACGTACGTATGAAAGTCTCCGCCACCGAGCTCCGTCAGAACCTCTACCGCATCATCGACACCGTCATCGCCACCGGTGAGACCATTGAGGTGGAGCGGAAGCACGGTACGGTGCGGATTGTGCCTGAGGTGAAGCGCTCCATCTGGGATTCGCTCGAGGTCCACGACGTTGTTGTCGGAGATATTGAAGTCGACTGGAGCGACGCGTGGGACGGTGAGCCTGAGATCGAGCGCACATGATCCTTCACCTGGATACGCATGTGGTGGTGTGGCTCTACGCGGGAGACCGATCTCGCTTTCCCGCCCGCGCGCAGGCCGCGCTTGACCACGGACGGCTGGTTTACTCGCCGGCGGTGGGCCTCGAGCTTGCGTTTCTCCGTGAGATCGGCCGGATTACGGAGGAATCGGTCCGGATGCTGGACTACCTGCGGGATCGAATTGGGTTGGTTCCGGATGAGACCCCGTACCTTGTTGCCGTTCGGGCGGCCGAACCGCTTACCTGGACTCGCGACCCGTTTGACCGCCTGATCACCGGGGCGGCGTCAGCCGGAGATCACCCGTTGCTCACCCGGGACCGCGCCATCCGGGCCCACTACCACAATGCGGTCTGGGATGAGGCAGGGTAGCCGCGAGCGGCACGACGGATCCGCTGATCCGTTGACAATGCCTAGTAGAATCACCAGCGGTACCTAGGAAAGCTGCTAGTTCCGCCGCACCACATGACGTGATAGCGTCGCACCCATGAAAACACATCGATCTACCCCTCGGCCGGTGGTGAAACAACTCCGGCGCGCTGCTCGCATCATTCTACCGGTAATCCTCTGCGCCGTGATATTTGGCGGCTGCACGGACCTCTTTGGCGGTCGCCCCACCTACCTTGGGCAGGAGTACCTCATTGGACAGTGGTTTGGAGAGGACTACTCAGGACTTGGCAAACGGTTGTCAGAGATCTGCTTCTACGACGACGGCTCCGGCACCTATGCCTACTGGTGGCTGGCCATTGACGGATCAGACGGTGAGGAGCTCGGCCACTTCAGCTGGACCGCGGACGAGTCTCAGCTGACCATGGAGATTACCTACCTTGACGGAACCTCTGAGACGGTGGTTCATGAATATGCGATCGTAGAGGTGAAAGACGAGATAACACTGCAGCTCAGCGAGCTCTTTGATCTGGGTCTTGACTACGCGCAACCGCTCGGTTTCGGCGTCGTGGCAACGGAGACCGAGCTTCCGGATGCGGAGTCGCGTGATCTTGTGTACGGCGGAGGATACCTCTGGTTGCTCGGGGACGAGTCTAATCTGCTGTATAAGCTTGACCTTGACGGCAACGTCGTGGACAGCGCGGATATCGGTGCTGAGTGCACGTGGAGCTGGAATCACTACAGGACACACTCGTACGGCATTGACTATTGGGACGACACGATCTTTGTGACAGACCAAAGCGACAAGGCTCGGATGCTCCACGTTGACCCGGACACCATGATCGTCACGGGGCAGTCGCCCAAGCCCGAGTTCTCGACCCAAGGATTGGCACACGATGATTCGGGAAACACGCTTTTCATAAAGACGACCTACGTGAATCTGTCCGTGGATGAGGTCTATCTGACACAGATAGACGGTTCCGGTTCTCAGACCATGGAGGAGGAGTCGCCATACAAGCACGGTCTTGACTACGTGGCCGGCAGTTATTGCACGTTGTTCCCGCAAGCGAGCCCCGGCGATCTCATCCGTTTCTTCGACGTGAGTACCGGAACGCGTGTCACCGGCGATTGCTACAAAGCTCCCGTTTCGGACCTGTTGGCGATCACTTCCGACGGCGAGGGTACCTTCTGGGCACTGGACGCGGAGACGCTCTATCGGTTCACCATTCAGGAAATCGCGAATCTCCATGCGAGTCAGTAGGGAATTGATAGTCAGGCAAGACCAGAAACAGAAGCGATTGCGGCCACGGTGACGGCGTTCACTCTGACGCGGCGGTTCGTCTCCTCAGCCAGGCTCGGGCGCCGCGCACCCGCTTCCAGGTGCGGTAGAACTGCGCTGCGTAGATGAGCGCCTCCTCCATGCCACCGGGAGTGTAGTAGTCAGGCGCTTGCGGAGGAAAACCGGAGAGCAGGTGACCCGGCACGTACGGATTGGCGTGCATCGCTTGTCGTCGGCGCCGGTCGGCCAGTTCCTTGTCGCCACGAGCGTATGCGGCCAACGTTGCGTTCCACAGAGCGGGACTCCATTGAACTTCTGGAAACCGATCCAGGAGATCCTGCGCCTTCTGGTAGTCGCCGGCTTCCATGAGCGCCTGGAAGTAGTATCCGGCCGCGCCGATGCCGTCGAACGGATCAATCCTGAGAAGCTCCTCGAACTCGGCAAATGTCTCCTCAAGCCTGCCGAGATCTCGCAGAAGCTCAGCTCGGATGAAGTGCAAACGAATGACGTCACGGAAGAGATGGTCACGCCACGGGGAAACGTCCGCCGGCACCGCCGGGACCGCATCCGCGGTCGCCTCAAGGCCGGCGTTGACGAACGTGAGTGCAAGCGCGGGGTGGGTGTCATAGATTCGCGCGAGTACCACGTAGGCGTCTGCGTCTGTTGGGCAGCGTTCGACGGCGCGAAGACAGATAGCACGGACAAAGTAGTCTTCCGTCCCGTCAATCTTATTCGGTGACTCATGCACCGCTTCCATCAAGTTTGCCGATGCAGCTTCCGGGCGTTGTACGGCAAGGGTTGGTGGCGGGGTGTGCCAGTGAAGCACGCGGTCAAACAGTGGTGTTCGGCGCCAACGTCCATACGCAGAGAAGGTATGATCTGGGATCGTGAACGGCGGTTCGAACGCAGGTCCCTCCTCGAACAGGCCAAAGTGAACACCAAAGCGATCGAAGAACCGCAGGCTCACCGCGTGTTCAAGATCTTCGACACGCACCGGGATGTGGTCGCAAAACGCCAAGATGAGCTCGGCGAAGTCCTCCTCATAGAGGTGCTCACCCGTCGTGTCCCGCGCTGCAAATAGCAGCAGGGGCACGCTCTCCGCAACAACGGTTCCCACCGGGATGCGATCGAACCGGTCAATCGCCTGCGGTTCGCGCAGGTGGGCTTCCAGCAGTTTCCGGTAAATCTCACTGAAGTCGTCGGAGTCCAGCGTCGTCCGCCCGGTCTTGGTCAGCTGGAAGGTCTTGTTGCGATACGAGAGCAGGCCTGCCTTCTGGGTAAGCCGACGGACCCTGGACAGCACCGCGCTATCACGCTCACGGTTCACCCGAATGAAGTCGGGTTCAACGTCATGAAATGCTCCCGCAAACAACTCCTTTACAACCACCACCGGCAGATTACCGCGAGCCGTGGCGCGCAGTGGCTCGCGGCCGTGCACCGCGGTGAGCAGCGCGATTGTCTGCCGGAGTACCGGCGCCGCGTCGATATCGCCCGGCTCGATCTGCGGGGCCACCTCGAACACGGCGGTGTGTTCTTCGCGTTCTCCGGAGATCAGCGCGGAAACCTGGTCGTCGGTGAGACCTAGGTCTTTTCCATAGAGTCCGGGAAACCGCCGCCCATCCCTTCGCGTCGGATTGTTGTCTCCACCTGGAAACGGAATTATCGTGCCCACACGTACCTCATCGCAAACCTAAACGGATGTGGTCTGCGAATCAACCGCCCCAGACCGCCGGTATTGTGCGCGCGTCGTCGCGCGCCGGTTGTTCGCCTTACCTCAACGAACGTCTCCCAAATCGCCCCGAGCAGCGGTGACGACGGCAAGGTCTGGTCGGTCAGGTTGAGCAGGTAGCAGAGGAGCCCGCTGTCCGCGAAGTAGAGCTTTGGTGTCTTGACTACGCGTTTGGCGAAACTGGTGTACCACGGTTCGAGCAAACTGAGACGCCCACATCACGGGCGACGTCGCTCTTGTTGCGGACATTCTCGCTTTGCGCGGCGAGAATCCGCATCAACCGCTCAAGATCGCGAAGACTGGTCACGTTCAGGATCTGCCTGACATCTCGTTCCAGATAGGTGGCGACGTAGGCGGGGCAGAACTCGGTATCCGGCCTCCTTGAGCGGGCCGATCCAGGGTCGGTGTCTGAACGAACGCATGCCCGTTCGCCGCCACGCAGTCGTAGCGGTGCTGATCAGGGTGAATCAGGAGGATGTTGGGTCGAGTGCTCACGCGTGAATCCTTGGGTTGAGGTGGGCCCAAGCGTAGCCGGTTGAGGGAGTGCGGGCCACATGCGAAGGGCAGGTGAAGCGGTCCGCTTGCCGCGCCTTCTCAGGTGCAGTTTACTGTGAATATTCGGATTGTAATTCCGGATATTCATGGTTTTTGGAGGCGCCGGCGTATGTTGGAGCGTCGCGGGTACCAGCAGCAGCTGCGTGCTGCGATACGCCGATCCCCCATTACTGCTCTTCTGGGGCCACGTCAGAGCGCAAAGACGACGCCGGCACAATCGATCGCGGGAGACGTCGAGAGCACGTACTTCGACATGGAGTCACCCCAGGACGTTCGGCGGCTCCAGAATCCGGAGCTCATGCTGGGCTCCCTATCCGGGCTTGTCGTGATCGATGAGATCCAATTCATGCCACAGCTCTTTCCCGTGCTCCGGGTGCTTGCAGATCGAAAGCCCACCGACACGCGCTTCCTAATTCTTGGAAGCGCGTCCCCGGCATTGCGTGACGGTGCTTCCGAGTCACTTGCCGGTCGCATTGAGTTTGTGGATCTTGGCGGGTTCCCGCGCTCGTTTCTTGCTGAATCCGACGATGACAGCTTCGCATGGCGGGAAGGGTTCATCACGACCTTCCTGCAACGCGACATTCCGCAGTTTGGGATTCGTACACCTGCGAGCGTTATGCGGCGGTTCTGGACAATGCTTGCACACTACCACGGCCAGACATGGAACTCATCTGAACTGGCACGGGCCCTGGGCCAGAGCGATAAGACGGTGCGCTCATATCTGGACACGCTCACCGATACGTACATGATACGACAGCTCCAGCCGTGGTTCGAGAACGTTGGAAAGCGTCAGGTCAAGGCCCCAAAGATCTACCTCCGGGACAGTGGGCTTCTGCATGCCCTTCTGTCTCTTCACGATCTCCACGATCTCACCGGTCACCCGAAGGTCGGGGCTTCGTGGGAAGGGTTCGCCATGGAACAGGTGCTGCAGGTCGCCAATCCGGATGATGTTTTCTTCTGGTCGGTCCACGCCGGGCCGAAGATCGACCTCTTGGTCTTCTACCGCGGTCATCGCATCGGGATCGAGTTCAAGTACTCAGAGAATCCGCGAGTAACGCGATCACTCCGGAGTGTTGCGGATACGCTCGGGCTGGAGAGCC
>CAYTGY010000164.1:0-7634 GCA_964437265.1 uncultured Spirochaetaceae bacterium
GCCCAGCCTTGCCGGGTCATCCAAGATCTGGTTGATGACGTCGGTTGAGAGGTAGTGGTTGAAGGCGTTGCGGATAAACGTCTTCTCCCGGGCAGACGCCAGGAATTTGATGATGGTAAGCACAATGAACGTGAGCAGCACCACCGCGAGCGGCGTGATCATATTGTAGTACACCCCGGTGACCAGGAAGAGCACCACCCCGACTGCTGCAACTAGTATGAACCCCGCGAATCCGATGATGAGCGAGGGGGTTGCCTCCAGCTCCCTAATGAGGAAGGTGAGCAGCAGCGCAATGGCCGCGGCAACGGCAAATGGCAGCCACCACTGGGCGTCGTCCAAGAACTTGCGCTGCAAAATGGTATTGAGCAACGCTGCGTGGGTACCCACGTTCATGTACTCTTTCTCAAACGGATTGACGCCAATATCCGTGGTTGAGGTTCCCACCCATCCAATGATCACAAAGCTACCGGAGATCTCTTCTTTCATCACCTCGCGGTTCTCCATGAGGTGGGTGTAGAGGCTTTGCGTGCCCTCGAACCAGGAGGGGATATCCTCAATGGTCTGCTGGTAAAGCTCCTGGCGTTCTGAATCAAGCTCGCCTGAGTCTACCGCGTTTTGCAGCTGCGCAATGATCTGCGCCTCAGCCTCTCCGTTCAACAGATTGCCCACCTCCTCAAAGAAGAGACGCCTGAACTCCCGCCACGTGGCAAGCTGGGCGCGGTCACCGCCATCCAGCACATCATCACGGATGGCCTGCGCCTCGTCATAGAGAGCCAGCAGCATCTGGTCGTCGTAGATACCATAGTCCGCGTAGAGATTGTACAGCTCATCACCGGCCACATAGCCGGCCAGGTAGTTGGCGTCGAACATGGTCTCCAGGTTGTTGAGCAGGTCCTCCTCGGTCTTCCAGTGATCCAGCAATCGCCAGTAGGAGAGGTGGCGGAAGCTCTCAAAAAAGGTCTTCTTGGGCCAGTTGATGAGCATCCTTCCGTCGGTTGCCAGAGGGATCCCAATGTTCACGTCCGTGCTGGAACCCGGCAGTCGCGCGTCCTGCAACACAATGCGGTCATCATCAACCACCACGCGCGGGTCGCCCAGCCAGTCAAGCAGCGGGGCGGTTACCAACTGCGCAAAGAACGTTTCATCCGCGCGAGCCACCAGCTCAATCCGGCGGCGAACGCCGTCGTTGTCCACAATGACGTTGGGAAATCCGGCCCCGGCGGCACGGTCCCGAATGGGCGGGATCACGGGGCGTAGCCACTCGCCGCTACGCACCAGGCGTGCGTCACGGACCTGGACACTCTCCAACCCAAGCGTCTCCTTGGCGTCCGCCACCTCCTCCGCGCTCACGCCGGGCTCCGGCGCCGGGAGGATGTTGACCGTGAAGAACGCCTGCCCGTGGAAACGTGCCGCCCGCCCCAGGTAGTCGTCGTTGTCACGAACCACGCCCTGCACCGCAGACAGCAACTCCTCGCGCGCCTGCTCGGTCAGCGAGCTGAGCTGTTCTACATAGTCGCCGGCCTCTGAGACGGGGATCTGCCCGGAGGCGATCGCCTGAAAGAGCGATTGCACGTTCTCTTGAACCGCGCCAAGCTCGCGGTTGAAGGTCTGCGGAATCTGCTCCTGGAGGTAGTCTGCGTTGATCGCCCGCGGACTGTCGTCAACGTACTCAATGTCGAACGTCACATAAGTGGAGTCGAACTCGCGAAGCAGGATCAGCCCCCTGGCCATGTTGTCCCGGCTCCATGGCCAGGAACCAACGTTGGCAATGGCTAGGTCGTCCACATCCAGAAGGAGTATGTCATCCCGCTCGTCAACGGAAGGCTTGATATGCAGAAACAGGTCGTAGACACGCTGCTCCGCGGTATCCAGCACGCCTGCAAGATTGAGCCCGGCTAAGACTGCCAGCACAAGGACGGGAACCAGGAACTGGAAAAGGTGCTTTCGCTGCATTCCGAACCTCCCTACTCGGGCATCCTACTAGAATTGCTAACCATCTGGAATAAGGGTATATTGGGGCCGGACCAAATCACGCAGGAGTGGGCTATGATAAGACGAAGACTCCTTGCAGGGGCCCTGATTCTTGGGGCCATCGTCATTGCACCTGTCTTTGGACAATCCAACGAAGTCATCGATTCGATCCTCGCTGAAGATACTGCAACGGTGGGTCAGGCGGCATACTTAGCCGTGGTTGGTTCCGAGGGCTCGGACGGAGAGATCGTCCCCACGGAGGCGTACCAGATTGCCGTGGACAGCGGATGGATCAACTCCTCGGTGGGCGCGGAGGACCCGGTGACCTTTGGGCAGTTCGCCCACATGATGATGCAGGCGTTTGATGAACGGGGCGGAGTCATGTACCGGATCATGCCCGGCCCGCGCTATGCGGCGCGGGAGTTTGTAGCACAGAGATGGACGCTGCAGCCGCTGACGCCGGGACAGTACGTCGCCGGCGAGTTGCTGCTGCGGATCACCGGCAACTACGTTGAACGCAAGGAGGCCTCGCTATGATGCCGCACCGTGGTTTCGTGCGTCGGCCTAACGCGCACAGCCTCCTTGGGCGTTCGGTCTGTGTAGTCACGCTGTTAGCGTTCGTCGCCGCCGGGGCGGCCGCGTTTGATTGGGGCGGTACGCTGGACAACACCACCGGTATCCAGGCGCCTCCCGCAGGCGTCACCAATCCCACATTGGGGGATATGCTGGTCCAGCGCACCGCGCTTTCTCTCTGGATGACGCAACCGCTGGGCGGGTTCACCGTTCGGGCGGAGGGAAGCTACGTATTCACGCCCGCCGTCCCGGTGTTGCTGGACATTGATGAGCTGAGCCTGAAGGGTCGCTTCGCGGCTGCGGCGCAGGGACCATCAGCCGTGAGTGTGGCGCTGGGTCGTTTTGACGTGGCGGACCCCACCGGGCTGGTGCTGAGCCACACCCTGGACGGCGCTCTGACAACGCTGGGATGGCGCGGCATGCAAACCACGTTGGGTGTGGGAACTACCGCGCTGATCCTCAAACCGTCGTCACAGATTGTCCTGTCTGACGCGGATGCTGAGGACCGGGCGGATCCGCAACTACGATTCACCACACCGCGTATCATTGCGGTGGCTGACCTGAGACTGATTGATTCGGTGGCCGGCCAGAATATCACACTAGCCGGCGTGATCCAGGAGGACCTTCGGCCGGCGGATGCGCTCACAGACCCCGGCACCGAGGCTCCCGTTGATGGATCCGGAAACATAGTGGCGGATCCCACCGCGGTGGGACGGACGGATACCCAGTACCTCACGCTGCAGATCGCTGGGCCCATCATTGCAGACCTCTTTCATAAGACCTCCTACACGCTGAACACGGGCCGCGCATTTAGCGCGCTTGCGGACCTGGATTCGGGCACGGGTTACTCGTTCCAGTACGCACCCATCCTGGCGCATATGGTGTCCGCGGAGATCTCCTACTATCTTCCGGGACTGCTGAGCTCTCGGGTGCGCGTGTCCGGGCTGTACTCCAGCGGAGACCCGGACCTCCAGAGCGTGTTCGGTAAGAACACCGCGGATCGCTACACCGCGTTCCTCCCGCTGACACCAAGCGGCTTTTCTGAGCTGAATAGTCTGCAACCTGGGAATTCGTCCCACGCCGCGGTACGTTATACACTGAAGCCGTTGTCTTCACTCGGTCTGGAATGGATCCGGACGGAGGCGGGCGCGGTCGCCTACTTCCGCAGCGCCGGGACAGGACCCGTATCGCTTGCGGCGGTGGATCGGACAACAACTGGGGCGTATGTCGGCAGTGGGATAGACGTGGCGGTGAACGCGCAACCGTTCTCTGACCTTCGCGTAGCACTTGCCACTGGGTTCTTCTTCCCGAATGAGAGCGTTATGGCCCCGGGAAATGAAAAGTTAGATTATACCGTGACCCTTCAGGGGGTCTTGCGCTTCTAGCGCAGGGGAGGATCAAAGCAATGCGGAGAGGATCAAAGATCACGGCAGCAAGCATTGCGCTGCTGCTGGCGGTGTCCGCGTTGGCATTCAGCCAGGTGGAAGCAACCGTACAACGCGTGAGCGGCCAGGTAGAGCTGCGGACCGGTTCCGGACCGTGGGAGACCGCGCGGGTTGGTGTGCGCATCCGCCGGAATACGACCGTCTCCACCGGATTCGGCTCCAGTGCGGTGCTGAATCTTGGTGATGCAGTACTGGAGGTTGGGCAGCTGACGCGGCTCACCCTGGAAGAGCTGGTGGAGCGCGAAGGAACGGTAAGCACGGATGTGTTTGTGCCGGTAGGGCGCGTGAGAGCCAATGTCAGGACCGCAGAGGGACGGTCCGCGGACTTTGAGGTCCGCACGCCGCTTTCAACGGCAGCCGTTCGCGGGACCCAGTTTGAGTACGACGGCTGGAGCCTCTCGGTCTCAGAAGGTGTGGTGGAGTTCGCCAACCTCTTGGGCCAGACGCGAACCGTCGGCGCCGGAGAGATCAGCGTGACCACCGGAACGGATCTGCCAAGTGATCCTGCTGACGAACAGGCGGGCGCGACGGACCTTGACGGGAGTGCCTCGGGAGGCTCCGGATCGTCCGGCACTATCATCGTCCGCTGGGACGTTGAAGAATAGGAGGCCGACGATGAAGATGCACTACATAGCAGCATTGCTGCCGACAATAGCATTGGTTCTGGGCGGATGTTACCTGGCCCCGGATGAGGGCGCCGGCTCGGTTGGCGTCCAGCTTCCGGGTTCTGATGACCCGGATCAGACCGTAGTTGATGATGAGGCGGCACGGACCGCCCGCGTGTACCTGCTGAGCGGTGACAGCCTGGTTGACCTGGCTGATACCGGGCACCTGCAGGTCAACCTGGTTGACGGTGACCAGGATGTCTCCGTTGGCCCGGTTCCCGCAGGCCCCGGCTATCAGGTGATTCTGGTCCTGGGTGCACTGGATGGGGGTTCATTCACTCCGGCGCGATTTGCCGTCAGTGAGACCTTCACGGTCTTCGCCGGCCAGGCGAATGAGATTACGCCGCTCTCCACCCAACCCGTTGATTTCACCGCCGGAGCCCTGGACGGCGAATCGCTGGTGGGGGTCATGACGGACGGCACCAGTCTCTACGCGGCAAGCTCCGGCGAGCTCTTTGCGGGCACTCCGGCACTGGAGTTTGGAGACGGCATTGCCGTTCCCGCCGGGCAGACGGTGAACTCGCTCTCGCTGGGGTTCTTCTTCAGCGGCTCCGGGTTTGCGCCTGAACCGTGGCTGAACACAACCACGGGAATCCTGCCGTACCGCGGCGGCGCATTTGACACAGATTTCAGCTCCGCGCTGGAGACAAACTCCATCTTGAGCTCCGGCTCCTTTGGCGTGGGCACCGCGCCGACTCGCAATCTGTACGGGTTCTTCCAGCTTGACGGCGGCCTGGGAGGCCTCTGGGTGACGGACGCGAACTACACCACCCCCATCGCATGGGAGTGGCTGGATGAGGTTGACCTCTCTGAGGTTGTTACCGGCCAGCCGGTATATGACTTTGTGGTAGACGGCATGGACGCCGTGTACTTTGCCACCAAGCTTGGCAGCTTCCGCCTCACCAGTGACCTGCTCACCAGCGGCGCAAGCACCGTCCAGGACATCATGGATGCCGCGGAGTTCTTCACCGTTGCGGTCAACGGCCAACAGATGGACGTGACGGAGATGGCGCTGGTGGGTGACACCATGTACCTGGCCACCGCCAAGGGCGTGGTGCAGGGCAGCGTGGTAGCCGGAGAAGCGGTACTTGAGGTTGCAGAGGACGCTGCGGTGATTCCGGAGACTGCCAACCGTGAAGTCCTGGCAATGGCGTTTGGAAGCACCTACGGTGCAATACTCACCAACCACTTCCTGGTGGTGACCAATAACCGCGAGGACTACGAGGCAATCCCCATCTACGTGGGAACCGGCGGTGTGCCCAGTGATATTTTCCTGGATACCGCAACGGGAACGGTCCTGGTGGCAGGTTCTGACGGCCTGTTGGCCGTCAATATTGACGCTGCCGTGGAGTGACGCGGCAACCACGGCCCGGCGCCCCGGACCGGCGTCGCCTGCCCGCAACAGCCCTCACACGGAAACAGCACGGCCGCCCCACAAGGGCGGCCGTCTTCATGATGCGGTGGCCTGCTGAAGCCGTCCCAGCAGCTCCGCGAGCGAATAGACGGTGAAGGTCGGCGTGACCTCCGGGTCCGGCTTCTGGATCCCAATCTCTTCGCTGATGAGGATGGCGTGGAACCGAGGCTCCAACCCGGTCTTTTGTAGTCGGGAGCGCTGGACCGCGGATAGCCCGTTGGATACCACGCCCACCGGCATACGGCTCATCACTGCATCCAGGAACTCTTGGGCGCCGTCCACCATGAAGGTTGCCTCACCAAGGTTCTGCACGTAGCGGTCGCTGATGCCGCGCGCATCTCCGTCAACGCCCAGGTGCTCCAAGAGAAGAACAAAGCGTCGTACGCGGATCTCCTCCTGGGTGGCGCGGCCGTGTTCGTAGTCCGTCCAGACCCGGCCGTTCATCTCTCCAGACGGTTCCAGGTATTCATCCGGCTGCGCAGACACGCCAAAGGCGGACAGCGTCTGCGAGAGCGCAAACGCCTCCGCCTTGTGGAAATCGAAGATGGTATCATCCATGTCCAGGAGGAGCGCGGAATATGGTCCTAGCACAATAACGAACGGCCGCTCTACAGTTGGAACCGAGTGCCCAGCGCCACGCCGGGGCTCCCTTCACCTATCGTGTACGACCCGTGGACAAAGATCACCGTACGCCCCAGGAAGAGCTCAAACCCACCGGTTGCCAGAATAGAGACATCCCGGTCTGAGATCTCGGCAACGGGATCGTCGCCGGTGTACGTGAGATCCCCCGTGCCGGGGTCTTCGTCCGCGAGCACCGCACTGAACCCGTCCACGCCGCCTCTATAGCGGGCCAGCTGCATGTAGGGGGAGAGCGCGACAAACGGAACAAAGAAACCAAGACGCTTTGAGAGCGCCAGGTCGAGGCCAAATGAGTGGATAGATGTGGCCACGCCCAGGTCACCGCCAAGCGTCAGCGTACCAAAGGATTCAAGCGGCACCGGATCAATGGTGGCCAGGCTGTACCCCATATCAAAGTTGGAGAGGCTGTAGCCTGCGCCGACGGAGAGCTCTGGAAGCGGCCCGCCGGCTTCTATCAACGGCACCCTCACCTTGGCTCCCAGATGAAACGCTGAAAGCACCACACCGGTGATCTCCGCACCCGTGATCCGTCCCGCCAGACCGGTTGCAACGTCCGTGAGTCCTTGCGGGAAGCCGGCCACGTCAAACCCTACTTCAACCGGGCCTGCGGCGAATCCCGCCGCTGCACGGAGGACCGGATACGGGAAGAACGTCTGAATGGTCTGGATGGTGTCTGCCGCGGAGGTGCTTCCGGTTGCCGTAAGCGCGGACTCCACCAGCTGCTGGACATCAAGGAGCTCGAACGCGTCCGGGTCATTGATGACTCCCAGGATCCCGTTGGAGAGGAGCGCCCCCAGTGACATTGAGAAGTAGAATGAGGACTCGCCCAGCGATGCCACGCCGGGCCCGTGGCTCAACAGCGCAGCCTGTTCCAAGTTCGGCAGAAGATCATCTCCAAGGCCGCCCATGAGCGCCTCAAAGTCATCC
>CAYTGY010000165.1:0-7614 GCA_964437265.1 uncultured Spirochaetaceae bacterium
CCATATTGTTCAGAGCCCTGCGTGAGTTGGAGATGATCACCATGGACTTTGACACACTGGGAATGAAGAACCAGATGGCGTTGAGGTATGCGGACATTGTCTATGCGGGCAAGTGGTTCACCCACTTCCGCGAGTCGATGGACGCCTATATGGCAAAGGCATCCGAGTATACAACCGGCAGCGTCCGTGTGGTACTCTACAAAGGGAATATCATCATCGGCGGGCGGCAGTCGAAGTACTCGCTCTACATTGAGGACCTGGCGAGTTTTGGAGAGAGCGCCTACGACCACCACGACGCCACCGGGTTCATCAACCTGTACGGTTTGGCCACCGGCGTCCAGGCGATCGTCCACAAGAGCCGGCCCGCTGACGAAGGACCGGCGGTGGAGATGCGCACGATGGCCGGCTTCCACGAGAAGTAGCCCGGCGGCGGCGTCTGCGCGCCGCTGATTCTGAAACCACTACCGGAGGCGGACCGTGAGCGACCTTACCTTTACCAACCTAAACCAGACCACCGCATTCAACGCGCTGCAAGCCGCAACCGTGGCCAAGCCGGCAGATCTCCTGACCAACCCTGCGCGAGTGCAGGAGTGTGAGATTGATGCCGGCGGCGGGCTCACCTACAACTACGCGGCGTCAGTGGCGGAGGAGCCGCTTATGCAGCTCCTGCAGGATCTTGCCGAAGAGCAGCAGCTGATCCAGAAGTACCGCGCCATTGCATCCGGTGCGGTCATGAACACCGGGGAGCAGCGCATGGTGCTGCACCACCTCTGTAGAGGGACGCTCACCGGCATCGTAACGCACGACGGCAGGGATATGCGCGCGTTCTATGCGGAGCAGCAGCACCGCTACAGCGATTTCGCATCCCGCGTGCGTTCGGGCTCCATCACCGGCCCAACGGGCAAGCCGTTTACGGATGTGGTGCAAGTGGGAATCGGCGGGTCAGACCTTGGACCGCGTGCGCTGTACCTGGCTCTTGAGGGACGCTATAGTACGGACCGGTCATCCCACGCGAGCCACGCATCCCCGCGTGTGCACTTCATCTCCAACGTAGACCCGGACGACGCGCAGGCGGTACTTGATCGGATTGACCCGGAGCGATCTCTGTTCATTCTGGTAAGCAAGAGCGGAACCACGCAGGAGACGCTGACCAACGAAGCCTTCGTCATCAAGCGACTCCAAGATGCAGGTATCCGCGAACCCCGAAAGCAGATTGTATGCGTGACCTCTGAGACCAGCCCGCTGGCTACCGCCGGTTCGTATCTGGACTCCTTCTTCATTGACGACTTCATTGGCGGCCGATACTCCGGCACCAGTGCGGTGGGCGGCGTAGTGCTTACCCTGGCCTTCGGACCGGACGTGATGCAGGAGCTGCTCGACGGAGCGCACGAGGCGGACCGCATGGCGGTAGCGCCGGAGATCTCTCGGAACGCGGCGCTGCTTGATGCATTGATTGGCGTGGTCTACAGAAACATCTGCGGGTATCCCTCAACCGCCATACTTCCGTACAGCCAAGCGTTGATCCGGTTTCCCGCGCACCTGCAGCAGCTGGACATGGAGAGCAACGGCAAGCGCGTCAACCGAAATGGTGAGCCGGTGGACTACGCTACCGGCCCGGTGATCTTTGGCGAGCCGGGGACCAACGGCCAGCACAGCTTCTATCAGCTGCTGCATCAGGGAACGGACATCATCCCTTTGCAGTTCATTGGATTCAGGGAGAGTCAGCGGGGGACCGACGTGGAGTTCCAGGGCAGCACCAGCCGGCGCAAGCTCGCGGCGAACCTTGCCGCGCAGATCGCGGCATTCGCTTTGGGCAAGGACTCCGATGACCCCAATAAGGAGTTCCCCGGTAACCGACCCTCGACCTTGCTCTATGGCGAGCAGCTCACGGCGCGCTCACTGGGAGCGCTGCTGGCACACTATGAGAACAAGGTGATGTTCCAGGGACTTGCCTGGAACCTCAACAGCTTTGACCAGGAGGGGGTTCAGCTGGGAAAGGTACTCACCAAGCAGGTGTTGGCAGAGGGCGAGGTTGGCGAAGTGCTTGCCGCCTACGCCCGGCGCCTGGGAGCTCGATAGCCCCTACCGCGCGCTGCTCCCTGAGACAATCTCATCAAGCAACGCCTGGGCGCGCACGGCCGCAGAGGACGTGGGGTCCAGACTCACCACCAGGCGAAAGTACTGCCGCGCGCTGCCGTTGTTTCCCAGCCCGTAGTACGCAAGTCCCTGCAGCAACCGCAGCTGCTGCTCTTGCTGCGGGCTGAGCGAGGTGTCCGCAATGAGGTCCCGGAGCGTGGCAAGCGCACCTGAATGGTCAAAGAGCCCAATCTCCACGCTTGCCTGCAGCAACAGGTAGTCCGCGTAAAGTGGCTCGTCGTAGCCCGGCTGCTGCACCACCAGAATCTGGTACGCCTCTTCGTGCAGTCCGGCCAGTGCCGCCGCTGCCGCCTCCTGGTACCGTTCCGCCAGTGAGCGATTGGTGGCGGAGAGCATGGGATCCGGCGACCCCTGGGCGGCCGCGTCGGGTGGGTTGTTTAGGTAACCGGCGATGCGGTCCGCGAGAACGGCCACTGACTGCCACCGCCCGAGCTCAGCGACGGTGTTTGCCCGGGTCTGCTCCAACAGGTCCTGCACGCGGTAGGTGCCGCTTCGTGACAGCGTCACCTGAACGCCGTCATACTGCAGGACGCCCGGACCGGTCACGGTTATGGTGGCGTCAACGGCCACCTGATCGCCCTCGTACCGCTCTACAATGTCCTGATTGCGTTGCTCATACAGCCGACCATTGAGCGCGGTGATGACCACCGACTCCTGCGTCCATGCCACCCGCGGCAGCAACGCCAGGAGAAGTACAACCGCTCGTGTGAAGAGATGTGCGGTGGTCACGTTGTCAGTATCCCCGGCCGGGGCCGGTCCTGTCAAAGCCTATCTGCCCCGGACGGATATGGATTCGCTAGAGATCCGCAAGGATGTTTTGGGCGGCCTCAGCCGCCGGCGACCCGGCGCCGGTGTTCACTACCTGACGCAGGATACGCCGTGCTCCGGCCACATCACCCATGCCTGCGTGCGCAATGCCGCGAAGCAGTCCGGCGGTCAGCGCGGTCTGCTCCTCGGGGGTGTTGTCTTCCAGGTCATTCAGTACATCCAGCGCGTCGTCGTACGCAAACTCCTGAATCAACAGTTGGGCAAGCGAAAGCGCGTGCTGCTCGTAGTAGTCGGTTTCCGGATTGGGACCGACATCTTCCAGCAACCCCAACGCCTCTCCGGTCTCGCCAACCAGCATCGCCGCGTACCCAAGGAAGAACGCACTGCGCTCGTACTCTTGATCAGTAAGCGCATAGTCGTATGCATCTGCGAACGCCCAGTATGCGTCTTGATAGGCACCGTCTTCGATCAGGAGGATACCTTCAGCAATCAGATCGTCAACGCTTTCGCCGCCGGCCCAGCTGATCTCAGGTTCCTGCACCGCCTCACTGGCCCTCACGCCACCCACGGCGGTCTGTGAGTCGTCCTGCTCAGTGGTCATGGAAGCGACACGCGAAGCAATCATGGCTCCAATACCCGCCTGCTCAACCCGGCCGGCGGATTCGAACAGCGAGGCTACACGATACTGGCCCCCACGGCGCAGACGCACGGTAACGGAATTGAAGACCAACTCTGCGTAGGACCCGTCTTCCAGACGGACGGTCGCGTCTTGCTCAACACGGTCCCCGATGTAGAGCGGATACCACTCACCATCCTCCTGGACGTCCAGATACCCGTCGACGTACTCAACCACTACGTCTTGCCCGAAGAGTGTCCCCACACCCGCAAGCACGAGTAGCACAGCCATCCCGACTCTCTTCAGTCCCTTCGTCTTCATATGTCTATAGTATACCCTGACGCTGACGTATTCACCACCGGTAGAGGGAGAATCTGTGATCAACGCCATTGCCAGAGCCCGCGCCCGCGTCCAGGATGATCCGCAGTTCATTGACCTGATTGATACCAACTACCATCGATGCGGCTTTCACTATCCCACCGATACCGTAGCCAAGCGAGCCGCCGATTACTTCAGCAACCCGGCGCGGCACACCTACGCTCCGGATCCGCGGGGCAGCACTGAGGCACGGCGGGGAATCTGCGCGTACTACCGGGAACGAGGAGTGCGGTGCACGGAGGAGGAGCTCCTGATGACGGCGTCGTCATCTGAAAGCTACTCGCTCTTGTTCACAACCCTGGGCCGACCCGGCGCGAACGTGCTCCTCCCGCGCCCCACCTATCCGCTCTTTGAGGATCTGGCGGCCCGCGCCGGATTACGGGTGCGCTACTATCAGCAACACGAAGAGAACGATTGGGAGGCCGACACCAAGGAGATTGAGCAGTTGATGGATGCGGAGACCGCACTGGTGGTGTTGATCTCCCCCAACAACCCCACGGGCAACATCGCGTCCCGGGAGGTGGTGGAACGGCTTCTCTCCCTGGCTGCTACCACGTCAGTGCCGCTGGTGGTGGACGAGGTGTTCTGCAGCGTGGTCTTTGACCCGGCGGAGCGGCCGATGGTTGCCCCGGCCGCAGTTCGACTCGGTGCGATCCCGGAGGCGGTGGTCATCACCATCAACGGCGCAAGCAAGCTGTTCGCGGCTCCGGACCTGAAACTGAGCTGGATGCTGATAAGCGGCCCACAGCCGGAATCCAGCCGCCTGGTCCACGCGCTTTCGGTTGCGAACGATCTCTATCTCAACTGCTCGAGCCTCTCCCAGGCGGTGCTGCCGGCGCTCTTCGACCAACTGGACGACGTGACGGCCCAGCTGTCGCGCCCCCTGACGCACAACCGCAATCACCTGGTCGCGCTGTGTGCGGGGAGCGACGCGCTGTCGCTGCATGCCCCGCACGGCGGGATCCACGCGACGCTGCGGGTGGACCCGTCGATCTGTCCTCTCAGCGATGAGGAGCTGGTGGTGGAGTTGCTGCGTCGCGAACGCGTTGCGGTACACCCGGGCTACCTCTACGGAATCGGCGAACGCCCGTACCTGATTGGAAGCCTCCTACCATCACCGGAGCGCTTTGCCGAAGGGTGGGCCCGGATCGCGGCGTTTCTTAGCCGCTTCTAGCCGGCGGCGAGATCGCGTAGCAGGGCGTAGGTGAAGTCGACCACACGCTCGAGCGACGCAATCTCCAACCGCTCATCGGGTGAGTGTGGGTGCTTGATGTTCGGCCCAAAGGAGATCATCTCCATCCCCGGATACATGGCGCCGATCACCCCACACTCGAGCCCCGCGTGGATCACGTCGACCACCGGTTCCGATCCCGCGTGCTCCACGTACACCCGCTTACATCGCTCAAGAAGCGCACTGCCCGGATTCGGTTCCCAGGGGGGGTACGACGAGGGGATGTTCCACGTTGCGCCGGACAGTTCAGCTATTGCGGCGATCTGTGCGCCTATGGCTGCGAGCCGGCTTTCGAGCGCACTGCGCTGACTGGTCTTGATGGTGATTGCCTCATCGGCGGTACGGATCGTGGCGAAGTTGGTGGATGTCTCCACGAGGCCACGCACGTCGTCACTCATCCGGATGACACCATGTGGCAGCGCAAGCATCAAACGGACGGCTGCCGCAGCAGACTCAACCGCAAGGACGCGCCCAGGTCGGTCGGGAGTGCCCACGAGTGTCACGCGGAGGTTTGGGTCTGTGGCCCGGTGCTCGCGTGATAGCTCGCGCTCGAGCGCCGCCACGCGTTGCTCGAGCGCGCTTCGCGCGGATGCCGGCACAATCAGGCGTGCCTTGGCGTCACGCGGAATGGCGTTGTGCGCGTTCCCGCCCTCCACTGACGCCAGGGCTACGCCCTGCTCTCCTGAGAGCGCGTGAAGGATCCGTCCCAAGAGGACATTGGCATTCGCGCGATTGTGGATGATATCGATCCCTGAGTGCCCGCCCTCGAGCCCACCGACGATCAGCTCTACCGCATCACCATCCGGCGACGCGGCGGTGGAAACGGGGAGCGAGATGTCGGTGTCCCTGCCTCCGGCGCATCCAATGGTGAACACCCCTTCGTCTTCGCTGTCGATGTTGAGCAGGTACCGCCCCGTAAGCCAGTCTGATTTGAGATGCTGCGCCCCAACAAGCCCGGTCTCCTCTTCCACCGTGAACAGAAGCTCGAGCGGCGGGTGGATCGCTGCCGGATCAGCGGCCACCGCCAGCGCCATTGCCACGGCGATGCCGTTGTCCGCACCAAGCGTGGTCTCCCTGGCGGTGAGCCAGCCGTCCTGCGTGCGGGTATCGATGCCGTCTTGTGAGAAGTCGTGCGATGAACTCGGAGTCTTTTCGCAGACCATGTCCGTGTGTCCCTGAAGCACAACCGGCACCGCAGCATCAGCGGCGTCCTTGCCAGGAACGGTGATGCACACGTTGTGATAGTCGTCCTCCATAGCGGAGAAGCCGTGTTCTTGCGCCCACTCCATCAGCCACCGCGCGACGCCCGCTTCGTGTTTTGAGCACCGGGGAATCGCGCTCAACTGCGTGAAGATGCTCAATACCGATTCTGCTGCGGGGTTCATGCTTCGCTCCTTTTCACCGTGTGGCTGAATCCTGTCGTACTACCATAAACCATTCGTCGTTATCCTCATCCGTGCTCCTGCTCAAAGTACGGATGGCGCGCCGGATCGACCACCGCCGGCCGGACCTCCTTTACCGTGATCCCCGCGCCGAGTAGTATGTGCGCCATAGGAGCCAGCAATGAGAAAGCACAATTTCAGTGCGGGGCCGTCCACGCTCCCGCTCCCGGTCCTTCAAGAGATCCAGGATGAGATCGTTGACTACAAGGGCACCGGCTTGTCTATCATCGAGGCCAGCCACCGCGGCAAGGAGTACGACGAGATTCACCACCACGCCATGGAGGGAGTACGATCCGCATTCGCGGTCCCGGCGAGTCACCAGATTCTGTTCTTGGCCGGCGGCGCGACACTGCAGTTCGGCATGATCCCCATGAACTTCCTCACCGGCAACACCTGTGCGGTGGTGAAGAGCGGATCGTGGGCAAAGAAAGCGCTCTCAGACGCCAAGAAAATTGGCCAGGTGAACGTGCTCTTTGACGGTGCGGACTCCAACTTCACCACCCTCCCCCAATCGGATCAGCTTAACGTGGATTCAGGCCTTGCGTACCTGCACCTCACCACCAATGAGACCATAGAGGGTCTCCAGTGGAAAGAGTTCCCACAGACCGGGGACGTTCCGCTCATTGCGGACATGTCCAGCGACATCATGAGCCGCCCGGTGGATGTGGGCAAGTTCGATCTGATCTACGCCGGGGCACAGAAGAACCTGGGGCCCGCAGGTGCAACGTTGGTGATCATCAGCAACGATCTGCTAACGCGGTGCCCGGAGACCCTGCCTGCGTATCTCTCCTACAAGACCCACGCGGAGAAAGACTCGCTGTACAACACGCCGCCGGTCTTCTCTATCTACGCGATCGCCAAGGTGTTGGACTGGATCGCAGACCAGGGGGGTCTTACCGGAATTGCCGCCCGCAATGAGCGCAAGGCCAAGATCGTGTACGATGCCATTGCCCGAAACAATGGGTTTACAATTGCTGACCTTTTCGAAAGGCGGCAATCCGCTGAAGGAAAATGCCGATATC
>CAYTGY010000166.1:0-7579 GCA_964437265.1 uncultured Spirochaetaceae bacterium
CGCGCCGGGTACGTTCCGGACTGGCAGATTCAGCGAGCGGCCGGACATCGGTCGGTGACCATGACGGACAACTACACCCACGCCCGCGCAGAGGACCTGGAAGCGGTCCGAACGGCGCGCATTCTCCCATTCAAGGCGGCCGCCTCATGAAGGGCTCACAGCGCGCCTGTAACCGGGAATCCAAGGCGGAGGTACGGGAACAGCCGCCTTGGAGCGTCTACGGGGCTTCCGGCGGTGCGGAGGCCGTCTTTCCGCGCCGTCTGCGCCGCCTGTACGGCTTTCGAGATCGTCTCGTTGGGGAGATCGACTCGGAGCTCGAGCGCGTCCGCGGCTATTTGATCGGCGAGACAGACCCGGACTTCCGGATCGGCTACGAACAGACGATCAGCGACCTACAGTCAGAACGCGAGACGTTGAGGAGGATTCTATGAGTGCCACCGTTCTATCGTTCGGCTCGAGCTCCGCCCGAGGATCAACCAGACCGGAGGACGTCGTCCGCCGCGATATCGTGGTGAAACTCTCTGCCCTGGATCTTGCAGCGCTTGAAACGATACGCGATTTGGCGCTGTCTCTGGAGGCCCGAGGAAGCGGACAACAGTCGTCGCCTCTGAGTGATGTGGTACAGCGTGAGTTGTCGAGGATCGAGCGGGACCGCCGCGACGGCCGGGCATACGCGTTCACACCAATCGCCTACTCCGGCCTCCGAGAGGCCGACGAGTTTCCCAACCTCCGTTCGTTCCGGATCCAGCCGGACGACAGGTGTACCGGGACAGATACTCGCCGCCTGTGGTACGTCTGCGGGTATCGTGACCACCAAGCAACCGGAAAACGCGGCTACCTCGCCTACGCACTCGACGAAGCCGGCGCGAGAGTCGGTGTGCCTATCTTCAGTCGGCGCACGATTCGGCGGTTGTTCCGTGAGGCTGAACATCGACTGACGCTGTACGGCGAAGCGTTCCCGGATCTCTCGATGAGCCACGCGGACCGCGCCGTCTTCGGTGCAAGCGGAGCAGTCGGAGACGGAGCGGTATAGATGTGGCAACGGGCCCCACGCGCGCGCGGGGAGTGGCGAGGCTGGAGCGACCGGGAGATCGCACGACGAACAAGCACGAGTGCCCCGTTCGTCACAAAGATTCGCGGAGAGCTCACTGTAAATATTTACAGTGAGCCAGACGAGCCCCGCACCTACACTACCAAGCACGGCGCCAAGGCCACCATGCGCACCGAGAACATCGGCCGGCGGCCCGTATCTCCATTCTTGCCAACGGGGAAAAGAGGACCGTTCGGGCCGTCTATCGTGGCGCAACGCATTACGCCACGATGTCTTGACAAACGGGGAAACGTCCGCTGAGACGTGGTACAATGCCCCAGTGAGTTCTACCGGAGGACCGGCGAACATGGATACGCGTTTAGACAGTCTGTTCTACGGGACAAGCGGACTCTCTCTCGAACGGAAACGAGAGACGGTACTCCGCCGCGCCTGGGCGGCACGTGTTAACGACGACACGGAGCATCGCCCGATCGACAAGCGCCAGTACGAGAAAGACCGGGGGCACTTTGACTACGTCTGGGATCGACTGAAACCGGCTTTCCAGGAAGAGTTCACCCTGATGTGGCTTGAATCCACTACTCCGGTGGACTACGGACTCGATTACCGAGCTTCGCCGGCGCGATCGTTCCTTCGGCAACACTGGCCGGCGATCGATGCGCATCTTGACGACGCATGGAACGCCGGCGTCCTGATAGAACAGCATGAACCCGACCGGATTGTCTGGCTTCTCACAAAGCGATCTCTTGCCGTTCTTCTCGCGGAGTGCAGACCGCCGAAGTTCACCGCCTACAACGGCCTGTGGACCGATCTTGCCCGCTACGTCTATGTCTTCGAGAACCCTGCTACCAACCTGAAACAGGCGGTCTACCGATGGGAAGAGCAGAAGCGTAACGCAGCCGAATGCGGGGCTTCTACTCCCTGGCCGCGACACTGGCGTCTCGTTGCGGAAGCGTTCCGCATCAACGATAACGCCCAAACCACTACGATACGGTAGCCTCGACCGCCTACCATTCCGCTCGCTACCCTCCCAGCATGTGAGATACGGGAGGATGCATTTATGAGCGAACTTCTGACCTACGGTGAAGCGGCACGGCTTCTTCGCATTGCCGAAGTGACCCTCCGCCGGTGGGTATCGCTACGGAAGATCCCATTCATCAAGCTTGGCGGTGCGGTTCGCTTTGACCGAGACGATATCGACCGCTGGCTTCAAGACTCCCGCGTAGACGTAGCAACGGGGCGCGCCTCATGAAAACGGCGCCCGTTGATCCGGTGGTTCACCAGGCGATGGAGTACGTCTCCCGACTCATCCGTGACAACCCGTATGCTGAGATCGGTTGTCGGTTCGTTGTCCACGGCGGCGAAGTACGCCGCGTCGTGATGGAGCAATCGGTATCCGTGAAACCAGGTGAAGACTCCGGCGTCCACCTGGGAGGGCTGGAGGGGTAGCCACATGGCCACGGTAACGAAACGCCGGCGCGGCTCCGCGAAGTGGGCGCGCTTGGCCGCAGTCTACCGCAGACAGAAGGCCGAAGCCGTACGCACCCGCCGGTGTCCAAGCTGCGGAGCGACCCTCAACGCAGGCAACCCCTTACGCGATCTTGGCCCATGGGAGCCCCTTGGTTGCGAGGCGTGCCGATGAGTAGCGCCAACGTCTCGTGGATCAAACTGTACGTGAGCCTGTTTGACAACGTGAAGGTTCGCCTCATCGATGCAATGCCGGAACGAGACGCGATCATCGTGATTTGGGTGCGCCTGTTGTGCTTGGCCGGCAAGACCAACGACGGCGGGCAAATCTACGTCACTAAAGGTGTCCCGTTCACTGCGGAGATGTTTGCAACGCTGTTCAACCGTGCGGCCGCAACGGTCCGGCTAGCGCTGAAGATACTCGAAGAACTCAAGATGATAGAGCCCGCTGAAGGCGGCACCGTGCGGATTGTGAACTGGGAGCGCTATCAGAACACCGGTAGGCTGGAACAGATCCGCGAGCAAGAACGGCTACGAAAGCAGCGCCAACGCCAGCGGGAACGTGCCGCACTTACAGACCAGACAGATAGTCACGTGACAGTCACGGGACGTCACGACCTAGAGAAGAGTAGAGAAGAGAAGACTAGAGGGGGAGAGACGCTCCCTCCTGAATCTGACTCCACATCGAAGGCGGCAAGCAAGCCGGCGAAGATCAAGCACCACGTTCACGGCGTCCCTGTCGGAGAATCCCGCTATCAGAACCTATGCGCGCAGTACGGCGCATCAACGGTTGATGATTACATAGGCCGCGTCGCGAACTATGCCGCGGCGAAGGGCAAGCGGTATCAGGACTACGCCGCAGCCGCAGCAACCTGGATGCAACGGGACGACGTCCGGAAGGTACCCGTCACCAGCACGCCGCCTCTGCCGGTGTGCCCGAGATGCGGCGCGAACACATGGCGCGAAACCGTCGGTGCGGCGGAATGCCGAGAGTGTTCCGAGATTATCGACCTTGTCGACGGCCAATGGATAACCGAAAGCGGAGAGGCGACGGCATGAGTCGTTCTGGAAGCGACCGGAAGCGCGGGGCCGGCGGTTGTTGGCAAAGACGCGAGCCGTTAGCGGCAGCGCGGACCGGGACCACGCACCGATTGCGGCGCCGCCGCTCGTTGGCAAGAGCGGCGGGCGTTCAGGCCAGGACCACAGGCGGTTCCAGGGGCGCCGCTCGTTGGCAGAACCGGCGGGCGTTCAGGCCAGGACCACAGGCGGTTCCAGGGGCGCCGCTCGTTGGCAGAACCGGCGGGCGTTCGGCCGGTAACGAAGGCCCGTCAGGATCGACGCAAACGCGACGTATCCGGGGAACACGGGCGAACGGTCGCAGAGACAAGATACCAGGAGGACAACGACATGGACGGAACGGACAGCAGAAAGAGCGAGTGTTCACCGGGGGCAGTATCAATGCGTGATCAGGAACGCGGCGGTAATCCGGGGACTGCCAGTGCGCGACTACTCGAGCGTGCCATGGAAGTAGGATCGCGCCTTGCGGGTCGCGTTCGAAGTCTTCAAGAGGCGCTTCGAAAGAGGATCGACCTGGATATCGAAGTCTTTGAGGATATCGCCAGAGCGGCCGAGAACGGCGACACGGACGAGGTCCTTCGAATCGTGGACGCGGTCAGAAGGGTCAACTTTGACGCAAACGTGCGCTGCATACTTGATTCGCTTCACTGGACAGAGGACAAAGACTGATGTACGCTATGGTGCAACGGTCGGATCAAGGACAGCGGTCCAGCGATCCGAGCAGACCGCACAGCGGTGCGGATCTCCTACCCGGCGAGCGCGCCGGATACCCTCACACAACAACACTATTCACTGCCTGGTGCAGGGGCCACTTTGACCGAACTGTGCTTCAGACGGCATCGAGGGGAAACGCATGAGTTCAAGAGCGAACATCATCAACGCGCAGATAGAGATGGCTGCGCTCCAACAGCGCGCTTCAGACGAGTGCCGCGACTTCACTCCTCAAGAGCAACGGGAGTGGGAGCTTCTCGAAGCGGAAATAGCGGCCGCTCGAGAGGAGGCCGCAGAGAACGCCCTCCCTCTTGCCGCGTTTGACACCAACCGATACTGATCGGCCGGCAAGGGCCGCGCACAGGCGAAGGAGCAACATATGCCAAGACTGCAAGATGTCTATCGGAGAATGAACGTGATCCATCAGCGTGCTGTGAACGAGAGCCGCGGCCTTACAGCGGAAGAGCAGCGCGAATGGGACCAACTGCACCGGGAGTCCACGCTGGAGGGCAACACCTTCAGACCCGGAGCTGTGGAGACGACGCAAGGGCCCGCGACTGACGTGCGCCTCCGGAACGCAAAGACCGGTGAGGCGATTCGTGTATACGGCCCTGATGACTCATGGACCCGGGGCCGCGAGTACGACCTGCCTGACGGCATCCAGCCTGAAGAGCTTGACCTTGGCCGCTGGGTCCGCGCCATCGTGCGGGGAGACTGGAAGCACGCTCAGGCTGAGCTCAGAGCAATGGGCGAAGGTACCGGAAGCATTGGCGGCTATGCCGTGCCAACAGTCCTCTCGGACCGGATCATTGCGAGCCTTCGCGAAAAGCTTGCTACACGCGCTGCCGGACTGATGACAATCACTCTCGACGATGGGCCCGTGCTGCGAGTAGCGCGCGAGCTCACGCGGCCTCGTGCCGCGTGGGTGGGGGAGAACGATCCGGCCATTTGGTCTGAGCCAACATTTGGCGCGGTGAACCTTGAGGCAAAGCGAGTGAGCAGCCTGGTCAAGTCGTCCCGCGAACTCATGGAAGACGCGTCCAACCTGGAGTCCCTGCTGCTTGACAGCATGGGGCACGCCTGTGCACAGGCGGTTGACCGCGCCGTGCTGTATGGATCCGGACTCAACCAGCCCCTCGGGATCATCAACGCGGAGGGCGCCGGCGTTCAGAAGACTGACCTCAGTGGCGCATCCCTGAGCATTGACCACGTTGTCAAGGCGATCTACAGGCTGGCTGCGAGGAACGTTCCTACCGAGAATCTCGCGGCGATCATGAGTGCGAGCAGCGCGTATGCGCTGGCAACCGCTCGAGAGGACGGCACCGCCGGCGGCTACCTCGAAGGGTCGCCCCCGGCCGCCTATGCGAAGCTGCGCAGATTCTCTTCGGAGGTAGTGCCGACATCGGCCACCACCGAAGTGTTCATCGGCCTGTTCTCCGCATACCTGCTTGGCATCCGGCGTGACCTCACCATTGAGATCACCAACGCCGGCTATGACGAGACGAATGGTGAGAGCGCATTCCAGCGCAATCAGGTATACATTCACGCTTCACTCAGATGCGACGGCGCGCCCATTCAGCCGTCCGCATTCGAAGTGCTGACCAACGTCGCCGACGAATGGGCATAATGTTGTGAGCCTTCCGGTTTAGGCGCCGGATAGAGCCTCCTTTTGGTTGGTGTCGGTCCCGGAAGCGTCCGGGACCGACACGTTTCTCCATGCGAGGGGGAGGGGCGGGGCGGATTTCTGACGGAGGCGGCGGTAGACCGCGCCGGGTAGGAGAGCATATCCGCCGTCAGTTCAGCGATTTTTCCGGCCCCGCCCGACACCGGCCCCCAGGCGGGAGCGAACGGAGGATAGAGACGCAATGCCGAACCATCGAAAGCCACGGGCACAGAAAATTCTCCAGGGGACGTTTCGAAAGGACCGGAACCCGAAACAAGAACCGCAACCGGAGGGGCTTATTGATCCGCCGCCGGCACCGCGTCACCTCGACCGCTACGGCAAGCAGATGTGGCGGCGATTGGCGCGCGATCTCATAGACGCCGGTCTACTGACCAGCCTAGATATGTTCTCGTTGGAGATCCTCTGCGCCGCATACGGCGAGTACCGCCAGGCGCACGAGGCCATATTCCGCCCCATGGATCAGGAGACCGGCAAGCGTACCGAGCGCACCATTGAGCAGTATCTCCGTGGCCGCAATGCGCACACCGCGCCGGAGATAACCGTCATGAAGGCAGCATTTAGCCAGTACAAGGCGATGCTCGCCGAGTTTGGCCTTGGCCCAGCATCCAGGAACCGAATAGACGTCGCACCTCGGAAGCCGGAAGAGGAAGACCCGATGATCCGGATTCTTGAGGGTGAATGACGATGGATAGCCCCGCGCGTCCAACGCGCATACGTGTGTCATCGATCCGAACAGACGGTGGCACGCAGACCCGTGCCGCACCAACGCCGACAAGCGCCGTGCGGTAGAGACGCTACTGCGTGATGAGGAGTGGCGGGGGTGGAGCGACCGGGAGATAGCGCGGCAGTGCGGGGTGTCAGATAGGTTCGTGAACAAGCTTCGACCAGAAGTATCTGCGAACGGTTCGCAGTCGCAACAGAAAGTAGAGAAATTGTACCGCCGTCAGGACGGCTCAACCGGCACCATGCGCACCGAGAACATCGGCCGGCGTGCGGAGACGGAGCCAGAGCCCGTGCGGGGCGGCTCGACTGAAGACGTATCCGGGGACGGTGCGCGCCAACAGCCTGATGCATGGGCTGATCTGGGGGATTCGAGCGGCGAGACCTTGCGGGACGACAGACCGTCGTCTCCGGCGGGATGGGACGCCTATAGCGACCCAAACGCAACCGACGTTGACTACCAGAGCCGGATTCTCAAGCGCGTTGTGGACCAGTCGCTTGAGGAGATCCCTGACGCCACGGTGCGCCATGAGGTTGTGAACAACCTTTTGAAGTATCTGCGCGAACTCTCCGTGCGGTTCAACCGCGAAGCGTCTTTGCCCAACCAAAGTGCATAACGTTTCCCCTGACACAATCCGTAGAAAAACGTAGAAAATCCGCAGAACACGACGATACGCGGAAACACAATGCGATACATGCCCATTGCGCTAAGTCCTTCCCTGTGCTACATTAAGACACGTAGCGATACGGAACGCTACGCCACGAGTAACGCCGGAATTGTACTGCGAGGCCATTGAGGGGCTAGTGGGGTAACACCCGTGAAGGTTCAAGTCCTTTCCGCCGCAAACTGTCTTCCGGGGAAGACCAGCGGG